>NZ_DASVFL010000182.1:0-5065 GCF_036380075.1 Lentzea sp.
CTCGCCCGCCAGGGTCGCGCGGCGCACCGCGATCTGCGACAGCGCCGCGTCCACACCGGACAGGTCGGTGGCCAGCTGCTCGATCAGGCCCGTGAGCTCGGCGATCCGGCCCGCGCGGGCGCGTTGGCGCGCGACCTCGCCGATGTAGGTGGGCGTCTTCTTGGACCAGCGGCCGTGGGCGTTGCCGACGCGCCACGTCCCGTCCGTGCCGACCGCGGCGACGTGGCCGGTGGCGGTCTCCCCGAACGCGATGGTCTCCAGGAACTGGTAGCAGCGCTCGTCCTCGGTGACGAGCACGTCCAGCAGCGACCGGCCGGGAGCGGGGCCGGCGAGCAGCGGTTCGGCGAAGCGGTCCTGGTCGGAGAGGCCGAACGAGTTGCCCGGCGTGATCCACGCGTCGAGCAGGCCCGAGGCTTCCAGGGCCGCCTCGACCGCGGCGCACACGTCCGGTGGCGTGCCTTGGCGGAAGGTGACCAGACGCCACAGAGGGGCCCCCGCGGCATACGTCCGGTAGTCGGCGTCGCGCGTGTACGGCGCCGGTGGCGGCACGTCGACCTGGTTGGCGAGCTTCTCGCGGATGGAGCGGTACTGCGAGAGCTGGCCGTTCAACGCCGTGCGCGTCTCGTGCAGCCGTGCCTCGATGGCGCTGAACTCCTCGCGGGCGAGGGCAGCGGCCTCCACGATCTCGCTGTGGTCGGTCACGCGCAGCTCGGAGCAGCCGTGCGCCCACGTCTCGAAGTCCGCGCCGAACTTCGCAAACGCTTGCTCGAACGTGTACTGGGCGGCGATCTCGGCGTCGAGAGCGAGGTCGAGCTCCTCGCGGGTCTCTTCCAGCCGTTGCCGCGCGGCGTCGCGTGCGTCGACTGCTCTCTCGTGGGCGGACACGGCGCTCAAGAGGGAGGTGATCTCGGCGGCGCGAGAATCCACAACGGCCGTGAGCAGCTCACGGCTCGCACGTGCGTCCGTGCCCGAGTCGATCTCCTCGAACACCGACGGCATGCCCGCGAGCTCGGCGGCCGCCCGCGCTTCCGCGGCCGAACGGCGCAGGTCGTCGGCACGAGCAGCGGCGTCGGCCTTGGTCTGCGACGCGTGTTCCTCGTCCGCGACGGCCCGTGCGCGCAGTTTGGCGGCGTGCGAAGTGGCCTCCGACGCGCGGAGGGTCGCCGCGGAGAGCTGCTGCCGCAACAGGTCGAGCTGCTTGCCCTCCTGGTACGCGGGCAGGTCGGAGATGCCGGAGATCTCCGCGTCGACCGCGCTCGCCTCCCGCGTCAGCGCCGCGAGCTGCTCGAACGCCTCGTCCGTCAGCGTGACCTGGCGCTGGAACCGCCGCTCGCTCATCCGCGCCGCACGCGTCATGTCCTCGAGGTGCTCGGACGAGGTCGACAGCGTGAAGGCCGCCGCACCCAGCACACGCTGCGCATAGGTGCGTTGCACGTCCGCGAGCTTCTCGGTGGCGGTGATCTCCTCGTCCAGCCGCCGCAGGTCCTCGCGCTGGCGGTCGAGGCGCTCGAAGCCCTCGGCGATCTCCGTCAGGTCGGACTGGTCCAGCGGCGGAAGGGCCTTGGACAGCAACGACGACAGCACGCTCGGGTCGAGCCGCTCGGACAGCTTCGGCGTGCGCAGCTGGAGCAGAGCGGTGATCAATGAGTCGTAGCGCTGCTCGGTCAGACCGGGGAACAACGTCGTGCGCACCGCATGCCGGTAGTCGGCCGGTGAGGCGTGCACGACACCGTGGTCGCCCATCGCCTCGGCGAGGTCCGTCTTCGTCAACGGCCGCCCGGCCTCGTTCACGAGGTTCAGGTCGCCGATCCGCATCGACGTCGTGAAGTACGTGGCCATGACGTTGGACGTGTTCGTGGTGGCCTGCAGCCGCGCACCGCACGTGAACCACTCGTCGTCGCCCTGCTGGAACTCCAGCCACACGTACCCCACGCGCGTGCTGCCCTGGCTGCCCTCGCCCATGAGGTTCCAGTGCATCGTGCGGTCCGCGCTGCCGAACGTCGACAGCCGGTGCGGACGCAGGTTCGCGTCGAGCAGGTACGGCAGCAGCAGTTCGAGCGCTTTCGACTTGCCCGTCCCGTTGGGACCTCTGAGCAGCAGTCTGCCCTGGTAGAACGAGAAGATCTCGTCGTAGTAGCGCCAGACGTTGATGATGCCGGCGCGGCTGGGTTGCCACCGCTCAGTCATTGAGCTCCTCGACCGCGTACCTGGCTGCCGCGGGCAGCCTGCGAACGGTGCCGTTCTCCGTGCGCGCGAGCCCGAACGCCTCGAGCAGCGCGAGCCCGTCCGCCGCCAGCCTGCCCGCACCGCCGTCCGACTGGTAGGCCTTGGCCCAGTTCCGGAACTTGGCGAGCAGCTCGCGTGCTTCTTCGACGAGGTCCTCGAACCGTGCGGGACCTCGTGCCAACCGGTCGAGCAACAACAACGCCGCGACCTTCGCGCTGCTGTCGTCGTCCGGAAATCTCGTGTCCGTGGCGATCGCGTCGGCGTCGACCACGAGAAACCCCTCGGCGCGTTCCTCCAGAGTGCAGCCCGCGAGCCCCACGCCCGTCTTGACGACCTTGCGGCCGGCCGGGGAGGTGAGGAACGCGAGCTGCGTGGCGGTCAGCTCGTCCTTGTAGACCACGGGGTCGTCGATCAACCGCCGCATCACGGAATGCCGTTGCCACAGGCTGCGGTGCGCGTTCTCGTACCGCGACTCGTGGGTCAGGTCCGCGATCCCGTCCACCGTGGACGGCGGATTCGGCGCGGCGAGCAGGCGGGTGATCAGCATCGGATCCGCGCGCACCTGCACCTCGTCGCTCTCCAGAGCGCCGTGCTCCTCGAGGAACGTCAGCACATCGGCCAATGCCGTCCTATCGGTGCGTCGGTTCAAGTCGAACGGTGGCAGCCCCTCCGCCGCGGCGGCCTGCTTCACGCGCGTCGTCAGTGCGTCCACCGTCGTAGTAGGAGTCGTCAGCAGTTCCGCACACACCAGGCACAGCAACGTGTAGCGCCGCCGGTCGAACAACGGACGCGTGCGGTCGGGCCGTTGCGTCGTCTTGAACAAACGCGCGTATCCGGCCCGTGGTTCGACGTGCACGCGCCAGCCGCAGTAGTAGTCGAACCACTTCATGATCGGTTCGCGGCGCCTTCGGACGAGGTCGAAGCCGTCGTGGTCGTAGACGGCCGTGAGCAGCGGCCGGGCGAGCAGCAGCCGCACGCCGCGTGCCACCTCTTCGCTCTCCAGCCGCGCCAGCTGGTTCCCGGTCCTGCTCATCGGCTCTGCACGTCGATCACGTAGTCGGGCCCGCTCAGCGTGCCCCTCTGGGTGGTGATCGTCGCCCAGCCGCGGGCGTTGCGGAGGTTGATCTGCATCTTGCCGTCCGTGGTGCCCGCCGTGCGCGTGCCGGTGCTGTCCGGGTCGCTGCCCAGGGCCCTGCCGACGAGGTCGATGAGCCGGTGGAACGTGTCGTGGTCGAGGCTGGTGAGCGTGGAGATCCGGACGGCGCCGTCGGTCTGGATCTGCGCCCAGGCGTGTTCGAGCTCGCGGCGTTCCCGCTCGGCCTGCTCGCGGCGGTTGCGGCGGACCTCCGCGACGTCGCGGACCTTGCCGGTGCTGCCGATGTGCTCCTGCTTGCCGGTCGCGCGCAGCTGCGGCGACACGGGCACCGGCGGCGTGTTGTGCCACGGCTCGCCGCTGGGCAGCAGCTCGCCGTCGGCGTGCGCGAGGTGGGCGTGCCGGGCGGACCACAGCCCGAACGCGGCGTTGAACAGCTCGTGCGCCTCGTCCTCGGTCTCGGTCCGCGCGAACCACCGGGCGAGGGCGCGGAAGTCGGCCGCGGTGTTCGCCGGCTTCTCGCGCTGCTCGCTGATGCGGTCGAGCACGCGCAGCAGCTGCACGATCGCCTTCCGCGCCACGTCCTGGAGCTCGTCGGCCCTCGCGAACCAGTCGCGCAGGTCCTTCCACCGCGCCGCCCGCTGCTGCGCCCACAGCTCGGCGTCCTGGTGGAGGTCGGCGCCGTTGCGCGCGCGTTCGTGGATCTTGACGACGTCCACGGCGGCGATCCTGTCGCGGATCTGCTGCTTACGCGCGTCCAGGTCGCCGACGAAGTCCCGCAGGTAGGTGATCGTCGTCCGCTTGACGTCCTGGAACGTGGCGAGGTCGGTCTGCTCGTCCCGCAGCAACCGTTGCAGGTCGGCGTTGAACCGCGTGGTGTTGGTCTGCAGCGCTTCGACGTGACCTTCGAGCTCCATCAACGCCGTGAACACGCGACGGTCGTCCTGCACGCTCTGCAGCTCGTCGAGCCGGTCCGCTATCGCGTCGAGCACGGCGGTCTGCAGAGAACCGCTGCCGCTCAACGTGACGAGTGCGTGCTGAATGCCCGCGAACGCCGCCTCACCGAGCCTCGTGAGGCCGTAGCGCTGCTGCGCCGAGTCGAGCAGGCCCCACTGACGCAGAGCAGTCAGCGACGCCGCCAGCTCGTCGTCCGTCACCTGCTCGGACCAGCCGGCCTCGCGGAGCCGCTGCTGCACGTCGTCGGCCGTGAGAGCGGTCTCCAGGCGCGCGTTCGCCACGCCGAACGCGCGCAGTACTGCTGTGTGCAGCTCCGCGTGGTCGGTCGTGGTGAAGCGGAACAGGTCCGCGGGCACCGGTGGGAACGTCGTCACCTGTGTCACCGTAGCTGGTGTCGGTACGTCCTTAGAGTGACACCGCTTCCGCCATCAGGACGCCGTGGCGTTCGGGAGGTCCTGCCACTCCGGGCGGGCGGCCCCCGACGCGCCGGAGTAACCTTCCGCAGTCGAACGAATGCGGAGTGTGGTCACGACATGAGCCGGTCCGGGAACGTCGCGGGTGTCCTGCTGCTCGCGCTCGCCGCGGGTGCCTGTGCGGGCCCGAACTCGCAGCCGGTCGGGCAGCCGGCGCTCGGGTTCGCCACGGAGGCCACCCCCGTCCCTGGGAAGTACCAGGCGGTGCCGACCTGCGCGCAGATCGGGCAACGGGTGCCGGGACTGCCGAAGTTCCGGAGCGGCAACGAGGCGCGTTCGCCGTTCTCGGACCTGCACACCGGGTGCGAGTTCCAGA
>NZ_DASVFL010000183.1:0-10914 GCF_036380075.1 Lentzea sp.
TGTCCGACGAAGTCACGCGGACCCAAGACGTCATGTTGACGCTCGGTCGCATGGGTGTTGTTGTGTCTGACTACCGGCGTGTCGGTGCGGTTGTTTCCTTCAAGGTTCCGACGATCTCGATCGCGACACTCGGTATAGTGATCTCGGCTTTTATTGCGTCGTCCGCTCATCTCAGCGGCGTCGAGAGATGGGTCATCAAGCAGGAGGATTCCTCTGTCCCGGAGCTCGTGATATCTGCAGAGGCCGTAGCAACGACAGTTGAATGCCTTGGTGTGTCTGCTGACGGCAGGAAGACGATCGACACGGGTACCTCGCCATTGCCGGTGATCGCTGCCGCTCTGTGTGCACACGGTATGGAACCGGGTGTTGTGGTCAACGCACTTGTTGCGTTGGCCAGCAGCCACGTGCTCGGTGAGCACCAGAGGTTGACAGCAGATTTGTCGAGTGGAGATGCCGAGGCGGTGCAGGAGCTTGCGGCGATGATGATGCGACTCGAACTAGCGCTCGGCGCGGCGATCAAGCTGGTGCAGCTTGATGCCCAGGACATGCTTCAGTCGTACCTGCGGTTGGTCCGTCGAGCACACGAGGCATTCGTCTCAGCTCCGCAAACCGTTCACCACTCCGAACGTTGGGAACTGTCGGTTGCTCTGCAGTCCGCGAGGCCGGCGAAGCTGCCGTGGATCAGCGAACAGCAAGGCTGCTAACCGCGCTCAGTCCGGGTGACGTGGAATGGCGTGCCCTGCTGGCAGGTCGTCATCGCACCGGGATCAGCCCGCCCGCTCACCTCCACCTCGGCGCCGGCCACCGCGATCGCGGGGTCGGCGCCGAGCAGCAGATAGGACTCCGTGCCGGTGGTGAGGATCAGGCAACCGGACTCGACGCCTCCGGAGACCGTGCCCCGCACCGTCGTCGTAGCGGGTTCGCCTGCTCGTGAGGGCGGTGTCGTGGACGGCGAACGCACGACGCTGCTGGGAACGCTGGGCGCGGGTGAGCTCGGCTGGGTCGCGGTGGAGACGAACTGTGTGCTGGACGCGGGCACCTCCGCCGGAGGTGGCTGACCGCACGACGCCACCACCAGGCAGAGCACCAAAGCCGCCAACCCGCGCATCCGCGTCACCTCCGATGGACCACCGCGACCGGGCACGGCGCGTGGTGCAGCACAGCGTGGCTCACCGACCCCAGGATCGCACGGGTCACCACGCCGCGGCCGTGACTTCCCACCGCGATCAGTGCCGCGCCGTCGGCCGCCTTCAGCAGGGCACGGGCCGGAGCGTCGAACGCGACCTCCTGCGCCACCCGCACCTCGGGGTGGCGGGCGGCGTGCGGGGCGAGCTGCTCGCCGAGCAGCGTGGCGAGGTCCGCGCGGACGTGGTCCACGTCGGGCTCGGGCAGCTCGGCCCAGCCGGAGTCGTTGAACGCGTGGATGGCCAGCAGTTCGCGGCCGTGGCGGGCGGCGAACTCGAAGGCGAACGCGATGGCGTCCGCGGACGTGTCGGAGCCGTCGACACCGACGACCACGCGGCCCTCCAGCGGACCGGAGCGGGTCACGACGACCGGGCGTCCGGCGCTCGACACCAGTTCGACGGCCGTGGAGCCGAGGACCACCTCCGCGATGCCGGTGCGGCCGGACGAGCCGAGCACCAGCAGGTCGCCGGGCTCCTCGGCCAGGACGTCGGCCGGGCGACCGAGGCGGACGCGCGTGGTGACGTCCAGTGAGGGGAAGCTCTGCCGGAGCTCGGCCGCGAGCTCGGCGAGGTTGTCCTCCGCCGCCTTCGACATCGTCTCCTCGGTGACGAACTCGGGCACCGGCGCGGACATCGGCATGAACACGGGCTCGGGCAACGGCCGCCGCACGGCCTGCACGACGACCAGTTCGGCGCCGCTGCGCCCGGCTTCCTCGGCGCCCCACCGGACGGCTCGCCTCGCGAGGTCGGAACCGTCGAACCCCACAACGATGGCGGACATGACACCACCTCCGACCGAGGGGTACCCGGTCGGAGGTGGCCTCAACTGTGATCTGCGGCCGCGCTAGTTGATGACGAACTGCGAACCCGGCTCGATGGTGATGTTTCCGTCCCGCGAGTCGGTGATCGTCACGTTCGTCAGCTTCGCCGAACCGCGGGCCTGCGCCATCGCGAGGATGCCCGAGCCGTTGTTCGACTTGTCGATGCGGACGTTCGTGATCTGCACGTCCGGCATGCCGCTGCCGCCGCCCTTGAACTGGATGCCGTCGTACGTGGAGTCCAGGATCTCGGTGTCGCGGATGACCACGCCGGGGATCGGCAGGTTCTGCGAGAACAGCGTGATGGCGCCGAACTCCTGCGCCTCACCCCAGAACGCGCCACCCGTGCGGTACAGGGCGTTGTTGGCGAGCAGCGTCGTCCCGCCGAACGGCAGCGGGTCGTGGTCGGTCGCCAGCATGATGCCGGGGTAGTTCGCCGTGTCGGAGATGATGTTGTTCTCCGCGCGGTTGTCCGACCCGCCGTAGATCGCGATTCCGTTGGCACGCCACGGGAGCGCGATCGTGTTGTTGAGGAACGCGTTGCCGCTGCCGATGTCGGTGTTCTGGTCCTTCACGTACTTGGACGCCCACACCGCCAGCGCGTCGTCGCCCGTGGTGCGGAACGACGAGTTGTAGACGGTGGAGTTGCGGGTGCCGTTGGTGAAGTTGATGCCGTCGGCGTAGGTGTCGCGGATGCGCATGCCGCTGAACTGCAGGCCGTCGCCGGGGTTCCAGCGGTCGGGCAGGTTCGCGTAGTCGCGGCCGACCCAGACGCCGACGTTGGCGTGCTCGATCCACACGTTCGTGATCTTCGTGTTCTTGCCGAACCGGCCGTTGAGGCCGACGCCGCCCTCGGCGTTGCCGTCACCGCCGCGGATCCGGCCGGAACCGAAGATCGCGATGTCGGAGATCTGCGTGTTGTCGTCGACGTCGAACCCGAAGTTGCCCTCGTGCGGGTGGTTGATCGTGCCCGCGTCCTGCGGCTGGGTCAGGGAGAACAGCTGCGAGCGCCACATGCCGGCGCCGCGGATCGTGACGTTGCGGATGCCGACCTGGTTGTAGCCGCCGGAGCCGAACTGGGTCAGGATCTTCTTCTCCTGGCGGAAGCGGCCCTCCGGGATCCAGACGCAGGGGATCTCCCCGTTCTGGTCGGCGGTGACGGCGCGCTGGATGGCGTCCGCGTCGTCGGTCTGGTCGTTCGCCGTGGCACCGTACTGCGTGATCGAGACGCAGTCCGCGGGCTTGGACGCGGCCGGCGCGACCTGCTCGAGGTCGATCAGGTCGATCACGTAGAACTGGGCGTTGTCGCCGGAGTCGCGCTGCAGCTTGAACTTCGTCCCCGCCGGGTAGGAGCTCGCGAGCAGCTGCGAGGTCTCGTCGAACAGCCTGCGGGCGTCGCCGCCCGGCCGGTTCGTGAGGCCCTCGGGGTCGTCGGTCGTGCCGTAGAGCCAGCCGTGCCGCGACGACAGCGTCAGCTTCTGCACGAACTGGTCGTTCGCGTAGAGGCTGATCGTCGCCTCCTGGCCACCGCCCGCGGCGGCGTCCGGGATGGAGTTGCGCACGACGATCGAGTTCGTGCTCACCGTCGAGGTGATCTCGACGAACTGGCCCTGCGCGTCCAGCCGCACCGACTTGCGGCCGCTCGACTCGCTGCCGAAGTTGGTGTGCCCGAACGTGCGCTCGGCGTCCGCCTGCAGCAGCGTGCCCTGGTAGCGGCCGGACTCGGCCTCGTAGCTGGTGAACGGCACCGCCGCACCGCGCCCGACCACGATGGACTGGGTGGCGGTGTTGTTGTTCTCGTTGGTCTCCGCGACCTGGTTCGTCGCGTCCGCCGTCGCGGTGGCCGTGGCTCCGCCGTTGGTGGCGGTCCAGGTGCCGACGTTCACCGTCACGGTCTGACCGGCGTTGATCGCACCGGTGTTCGCGTTGAGCGTGCTGCCGCCGACGACCACGCGGGTCACCGAGGCACCCGCCGCGGACGTGCCGCGGTTGGTGACCTGCACGGCGAACGTCACCTGCTGGCCGGCCGCCGGGGACGACGGGTTCGGCGTGACGCCGGTGATCTGCAGGTCCGGTCCCGGTGCCTGGCCGACGACCAGGGGAGAGCCGGAGGTGAAGGTGTTGTTGCCCTCGTTGGTCTCCGCGACCTGGTTGGCCGGGTCGACGGTGGCCGAGACCGCGTACGACCCGGCGCCCCGCCGTCCGGCGCTGACGGTGACTGTGGTCGTGGCACCCGCCGCGAGCGCGCCGACCTGCGCGGTGCCCGCGGTGGTGCCGCCGAGGGCGACGTTCAGGGTCGTCGCCCCGGAGGCGACCGTGCCGCCGTTGCGCACGGTGGCGGAGAGGCTGATCGAGTCGGCCTCGCTGGGGCTGACCGGCGACCACGTCAGGTTCGTGACCGTCAGGTCCGGTGCCGGTGCGGAGGAGCCGAACACCTGGAGCTCGGCGACCTGGCCGCCGGGCGCGCCGGTGTTCGAGTAGAAGTGCAGCCGCACGTCCGACGCCCGGCCGGAGACCGGGATCGTCACGGTGTTGCCGGTGGCCGGGTCGAACCGGTAGTCCGCCCGCGCCTTCAGGGTCGCGAACGCGGTCGCGCTCGCCTCCCGGCCCAGCACCTCGAAGTTCTGCGTCCGCGCGCCCCACGCCGAGTCGGGGTTGAGCTTCACGACGACCGAGGTGACGTCCGCGTTCGAGCCCAGCTTCGCGGTCAGGTGACCGGGCAGCCCGCTGGACTCCCAGTACGAGGCGACGTTGCCGTCGACCGCGTTGGCGGCGACGAAGTCGTGCACGTGCCCGGACTCCTCGACGGGCTTGCCGGCCGCGAGGTTGTCCCCGGCGGGCGGCGGGTCGACGGACCCGGACTCGCCGTGCACCTCGAACTCGCTGAGCTGCGCGGCCTGCCAGCCGGTGTTCGCGGTGACCGTGACGCGCACGTACCGCGCGCTGGTCGCCGCGAAGTCCAGCGTCACCGTGTTGTTCGAACCGGGTGCGAAGACCCGGCCGCTCGACCCGGCGAGGTCGCTGAACTGCGACCCGTTGGAACTGCCCTGCACGGCCAGCGTCTGCGTGCGCTGCTCCCAGTTCGAGGGCAGGCGCAGCACGACCTTGCTGACGCTCCTCGCGGCACCGAGGTCGGCCTGGAGCCACTGCGGGAACACGCCGTTCGCGCTCTCCCAGTAGCTGCCCTGGTTGCCGTCACCGGCGTTGCCGGCGCTGTACGGGCCGTTGCTGCTGGACGCGGTCAGGGTCGCGGACAGGCGGGCGACCGCTGCTCCTGCCGTGGGTGTCAATCCGAACAGTGCGAGTGCGCTGACGACCGCAGCGCTCACCGCACGCTTCAACAGCGTGGATTTCATGGATTCGTCCTTCGCGGCAGGGATATCAGTTGATGGTGATCTTGAAGGTGGACGTCGTGTTCCTGATGTCCTGGAAGTTGTCGCTGAACCTCAGGCCGGTGAAGGTGACCTCGCCTACGGCGGGGCCCTGGTTCGGTTCCGGCATCTCGTTGGCCCAGATGCCGAAGCCGGACTTGGCGTCGAAGGCGTCGCCGGACTTGCGCGCACCGGAGATGCTCACGTTGGACAGCACGGTGTCCTGGAAGACGTTCTCGGCGGCGCCGTTGTACTTGGTCTGGAACATGATGCCGCTGTAGGTCGGGTCGATGATCTCGACGTCGCTCACCCGGATCCCCGTGTATTTCTTGGACGCGGAGAACATCCAGATCGCGCCGAACGTCTGCGCGCCCCAGAAGTGGCCGCCGGAGCGGACCAGGGTGAGGCCGCTGAACGTCGTCGGTTCCGGCCCGAAGTCCTCCATCGGGTAGCCGAAGTCGAGGGAGCTGATCGTCACGGCGGAGTAGGTCAACGTGTCCGCGATGTAGATGTTGCGGAACGTGTTGTTCTTGCCGCCGTAGACGGCGAGACCCGCGGCGCGCCACGGGGTCGTGACGCTCAGGTTCTCGAAGACGTTGTTCTGCTGGCCGGTTCCGCCGTTGTCGGTGGCGGCGAACAACGCGAACGCGTCGTCACCGGTCGACCGCGCCTCGATGTTGGAGACCCGGTTGCCCGAGGAGCCGTTCGTCATGTTCAGGCCGTCCGCGTACATGTCGCGGATGCGGCTGTCGCGGATGACGTTGTTGTCGACGTTGTTGCCCCAGAACAGGCACATCATGTGCTCGACCCAGATGTTCTCGATGGTCATGTTCTGGACGCCCGCGAGGTCGAACACCTTGCCCGGCCCGTCGTTGCGCTGCGTGTAGTTGCCGAACACGGCGAACCCGCTGAACGTCGACCCGCTCGCGGACGACTGCGCGGAGAAGCCGATGTCGGTGTTCTCCTGCGTCAGCGGCGCCTGGAACCGGGTGAACCAGGGACCCGCGCCGACGACCTCGACGGCCTTGCCGTAGACCTGGAACTTCTGCGCCGTCTGGTAGGTGCCGGCGGGCAGGTAGACGCCGACCAGGGTTCCCGTGGTGTCCATGCGGACGCGGTCGAGCGCGTTCTGCACGTCCTGGTGGGTGAACCCGGCGGGCACGGCGTACTTCGCCGCGTCGGGGTTGCCGGCGGCCGCCACCTGTTCGAAGTTCACGAAGTCGATCGCGTAGTTCGTGGTGTTGGCCGCGTCCTTCTGCAGCTTGATCTTCGTGCCCGCCGGGAACGTCTGGTTGAGCATGACGTTCGCCTCGTCGTAGATGTGGCGCGGCCCGCCCGACCCCGGCGAGTTGTTCGGGGACGCCTCGTTGCCGTAGAGCCACATGTACTTCGACGTCAGGTCGATGGCCTTGTGGAACTGGCCGTTGACGTAGACGTTGAGGGTGTTCGTGATACCGCCGCCACCGGAGCTGTCCGGGATGGAGAACCGGGTGACGAGGGTGTTGGTGGGACCGGCGGTGGTGAACTCGACCGACTGGCCGGTGCCGTTCAGCGTGACGGCACGGCGGCCGGACGCCTCACCGGCGAGGTCGCCGATCGTCCTGTTCGGACTGAGGATCTGCGCGCCGCCGGCGACGGTGGCGTCCTCGGCTTCGACGTGCTGCCACGGGACGCTGGCGCCGCGGCCGATGAACAGCGACTGCTCGCTGGTGTTGTTGCCCTGCTTGGCGGGGATCTCGTTGCCGTCGGCGGCGACGACCGTGCGAACGGTGTAGCGGCCGTTCGCGGCGGGCCACGTGCCGAGGGTGACGGCGGCGGTCGTGGCACCGGCGTTGATGGTGCCGGTGTGGCTGCCGGTCAGCGTGCGGACGGCCTGGCCGCTGCTGTTCAGGATCGTGACCGTGATGCCGTGGGCCCCGGAGACGCTGGTGCTGGAGCCCTGGTTCTTGATCGCGACGCTGAACGTGGTGGTCTGGCCGTTGCCCGGGTTGCTGGGCGCCCAGGACGGCACGGCGACCAGGTCGGAGCTCGGCACCGGAGTCACGACGATCCGGTCCGGGTGGACGCGGGCGTTGTTGGACTCGTTCTGCTCCGCGACCTTCCTGGTCTCGTCGACCTTGGCCGTGTACTCGTAGGAGCCCTCCGGCCGGGCGGCGACGGTGGTGCTGACGTTCGCCTGCGCACCGGCCGCGAGCGCGCCGACCTGAGCGGTGCCGACAGCGGCCGTGCCGAGGAAGAACGTGACGTCGGTGGCCGCCGACGCGGCGGTTCCGGCGTTGCGGACGGTGGCGTTCAGCGTGATCGGGTCGGTCTCGACCGGGCCGGCGGGCGAGAACGACGTGCCGGTGACGGTGAGGTCGGGGTTCGGGGCAGGGGTGCCGAACACCTGGATCTCCGCCACCTGCGCGCCGGGGGCGCCGGTGTTGGACGTGAACCGCAGCTGCACGTCGGCGACCCGCCCGCTCGCGGTGATCGTCACGGTGTTGCCGCTCGCCGGGTCGAAGCGGTAGTCGCGGCCGGACACGAAGCTCGTGAAGCCGGTGGCGTTCTGCTCGCGGCCGAGGACCTCGACGTTCTGCGTGCGGGCACCCCACGCCGAGTCGGGGTTGAGCTTGACCGCGACGGAGCCGACGTCGGCGTTCGATCCCAGCTGGACGGTCAGCGTGCCGGGGAAGCCGTTGGACTCCCAGTAGGTCTGGACGTTGCCGTCGTTGGCGTTGGCGGCGACGAAGTCGTGCACGTTGTTGCCGGCCGTGACCGGCTTGCCCTGCGCGAGGTTCGTGCCGGTGGCGCCCTCGCGGGTGACCGTGGTGCTGGCGGGGGACTGGTTGCCGGCCGCGTCCTTCGCGATCACGTGGTAGGTGACCCGCAGGCCGTCGGGCTGGCTGTCGGTGTAGGTGGTGCCGGTGACGGTGGTGCGCAGGGTGCCGTTGGCGTAGACGTCGTAGGCCGTGACGCCGACGTTGTCGGTGCTGGCGTTCCAGGTCAGCCGGACCTGCCCGGACTGCGGCTGGGTGAGGGCGAGGTTCTGCGGTGCCGACGGCGCCTGCGTGTCACCGCCCGTCGGGCCCTGCACCTCGAACTCGCTGATCTGCCCGGCGGGCCAGCCGGAGTTC
This sequence comes from Lentzea sp., assembly GCF_036380075.1. Taxonomy (NCBI): domain Bacteria; kingdom Bacillati; phylum Actinomycetota; class Actinomycetes; order Pseudonocardiales; family Pseudonocardiaceae; genus Lentzea; species Lentzea sp. Next base: position 8,490 of record NZ_DASVFL010000183.1, read on the forward strand.
GCGGTGATCCGCAGCCGCACGTACCGCGTGGTGGCGGCGGTGAAGTCGATGGTGACGGTGTTGTTCGCGTTCGGGGTGAACTCGTATCCCCTGCCGGGGACGAGGTCCGAGAAGGCGCTGCCGTCGGTGCCGCCCTGCACGGCGAGGGTCTGGGTGCGGGCGCCCCAGCCGCTCGCGGGGAGCTTCAGCACGACCCGGTCGGCCTTGACCGCGGCGCCGAGGTCGGCCTGGAGCCACTGCGGGAAGGCGTTGTTCGCGCTCTCCCAGTACGTCCCCTGGTTGCCGTCGCCGGCGTTGCCCGGGCCGTAGTTCTGGTTGGTGCTGCTGGCGCTGTAGGCGGCCTGGAGCTTCGCGCTGACCGCCGCCTCGTGGACCTCCACCTTGGCCGAGGTGCCGGTGGCGCGGACGTGCCGGACGACGGTCGGGTCGACGCGGAAGGTGACCTTGCCGTCCCGGAAGGCGTGCGGTTGTTCCGCGACCAGCGTCGACCAGCCCCTGCCGTCGAGACTGGTCTGCACGGCGAACGTCTCCGTGCCGTTCTTCTGGCCGGTTCTCGGGGCGGTGAGCGTGACCTGGTCGATGCGGGTCTGCTTCCGCAGGTCGAGGCCTGCGGGTGCGGCCTGCGCGGCGGGAACGAACGTCAGGGTCGCCGCGGCCGTGACCACGGCGGTCAGCGGGGCTAGCAGGGAGCGAGCGCGTGTCGTCGGTGACATGGCGTGCTTGGCCCTTCTCGGTGGGGACGCGAGGGGGTGTGGCGCGCCTCACCGTAGAAGTGACCAGCAGATTACCGCAATATCTCGACGTGATTGCGCAAATTTGCGACATCCGCCTCTGAACAGGAAAGACGTGCGTCCGTCCGCGTGTCCGGACGGCTCCGCTGCGTGCACAGTGCCGACCACCAGCGGCAGGTCTTCCGCCCGACTGTCAGGTTCGTGCCCGAACGTTCGGCTAAAATTGCTTCGCCGGCACTGCGTCGGCTTGCAACGGCTTGCGGCCGCGTTGCACCGCCGTTGCGGTGGCTTCCGCAAGGCCGCGCAAGCCTCACAACACCGAGAACAAGCTTCTGGCTCGGTTCAGCAGATCCAGCCTGTGCTCACGCCTCCGGAACGAGTGCCCCTCACCCGGATAGACCACGAGCTTGGAGTTCTTTACAGCGGCGTGCAACAGCTCGGCTTGCTGGAGTGGCACGTTGCTGTCCTCGGCACCGTGCACGATCAACATCGGCGTCGTGATCCGATCCGCGTACGTGACCGGACTGTGCGCGGCACTGTCCCCGAGCGCCGCCTCGAACGCACCCCACTCACCGGTCGCGATCAACCGTGGCCAGTCGGAGATGCCCGCCCCCACGAACGCGGCCTTGAACCGATCCGTCCGCGTAGTAGCCCACGCCGCCATGAACCCGCCGTGACTCCACCCGGAAATGCCAAGCCGTTCCGCGTCCGCCACACCTCGTGCGACGAGGAGGTCGATCCCGGCTTCGACGTCACGCCACTCCTCCTGCCCGACCCTCTTGCTCACCGCCGCGGCGAACGCATGCCCCCGCCCCAGACTCCCGCGTGGATTGGGCAGGAATGCCGCGATGCCCTGATGCGCGAACCACTGCGCCGACGGCACCCAGTGCAACTGCAGATCGTCGGCCCACCGGTCGTACGGCCCGCCATGCACCAACGTGACAAGCGGAAACGGCCCGTCCTCTTTGCTTTTGCCCGGCGGCAACACCAGCAGCGCGTCGATCTCCAGCCCGTCGTCCGCCCGGTACCGGAGCCTTTCCTGCGTCCCCCACTGCACGTCCGGCGGCGCCGTGCTTCCCGGCCGATGCGAGCCCACGATCCTTTGGAGGACCATGCCCCCACCTTCCGCGAGGCGCCGGAACTCCGTGTCCAGCCCAGCGGCGACCACCACGACCGGCGCGCCACCACTGTCGTCCTGCACGAGCTCCGTCGGACAGGCGGGCATGCCCGCGGTGAGGTTGCGGTGCCGCTGGTCGAAGACCGCGTTGCCACCCTGCAGATGCGGCGGCGTCAACGCCATGTACACGACCTCGTCCCCCCACCACACCGGGTTGCCCGCGTCAGCCGGCGTCGCCCCGAGATCGGTCACCGTGCCGTCGGGGTGCACGACGTGCAGGGCCGGGTGCAGCAGGCCAGGATCGATCTTCGCGCTGGACCAGCTGATCACCGCGAACCGCCCGTCGGGGTGCCTGGCGACGTCGGCGACGTGACGCCCTGGGATCTCCACCCCGCTCGGCCTTGGTTTTGGAGGTGGCGGTGGGTGGTGGTCGACGGCCATCTCGTCGGTCAGCTCCCGCACCACGCCTCCGCAGTCCTCGTCGTGCGCCACCCGTGCTGCCGCTGTGCCCGTCACGCCTGCTGCGGCCGCGTTCCACCTGCCGCAGCCTTGCCGGTCCCAGCCTTGCCGGTCCCAG
>NZ_DASVFL010000184.1:0-16268 GCF_036380075.1 Lentzea sp.
GACCGCGGGCACCGAGCCGCTGTACAAGATCCTCAAGGCCGAGCTCGCGGTGTTCCAGCCGCAGGTCTGGCACCTGATGCTCGACATCGAGGTGCTCCGGTCGCTGATGGGGGAGCTGTCCGGCCACGACCCGCGCCGGCACAAGGTCCTGCACGCGCTGGACCGGGCGATGGACGCGCTCGACCTCAACGAGGTGGCCGCGACCGCCGAGCTCGCGCGTCAGGAGCTGGCCGGCGTGCTGGCGCTGCCCGCGAGCGCGTCCGCGCACAAGGTCTCCGCGATCGGTCACGCCCACATCGACTCCGCGTGGCTGTGGCCGCTGCGGGAGACCGTCCGCAAGTGCGCGCGCACGTTCTCGAACGTCACGAAGCTGATGGACTCCTACCCCGACTTCTACTTCGCGTGCTCGCAGGCCCAGCAGTACGCGTGGATGAAGGAGCACCACCCGCACGTCTGGGACCGCGTCCGCGAGAAGGTCCGCACCGGCCAGTTCGTGCCGGTCGGCGGCATGTGGGTCGAGTCGGACACGAACATGCCCGGCGGCGAGGCGATGGCCCGCCAGCTCGTGCACGGCAAGCGCTTCTTCCTCGACAACTTCGGCGTGGAGACCGAGGAGGTGTGGCTGCCCGACTCGTTCGGCTACAGCGCCGCGCTCCCCCAGCTGATCAAGCTGTCGGGCTCGCGCTGGTTCCTCACCCAGAAGCTGTCGTGGAACCAGATCAACAAGTTCCCGCACCACACGTTCTGGTGGGAGGGCATCGACGGCACCCGGATCTTCACGCACTTCCCGCCCGTCGACACCTACAACTCGTCGCTGTCCGGCGGGGACCTGGCCCGCGCCTCCCGACAGTTCGCCGAGCACGCCAAGGCCTCGCGGTCGCTCGTCCCGTTCGGCTACGGCGACGGCGGTGGCGGCCCCACCCGCGAGATGATGGAGACCGCGCACCGCGTCGCGAACCTCGAAGGCTCGCCGACCGTGCGCGTGGAGCCGCCGCGCGAGTTCTTCCAGGCCGCGCAGGACGAGTACCCGGACGCGCCGGTGTGGGCGGGCGAGCTGTACCTGGAGAAGCACCGCGCCACCTACACCACCCAGGCCAAGACCAAGCAGGGCAACCGACGCAGCGAACACCTCCTGCGCGAGGCCGAGCACTGGTCCACGGCCGCCGCTCTGCAGGGCGCGGACTACCCGTACGACGACCTCGACCGGTTGTGGAAGACCGTGCTGCTGCACCAGTTCCACGACATCCTGCCCGGCAGCTCGATCGCCTGGGTGCACCGCGAGGCCAGGGAGACCTACGCCCGCGTCGAGTCGGAGCTCAGGACGCTGACGGCGCGGGCGATCGACGTCCTGCGGGGCGACGGCGACGACGAGATCACCTTCGACGTCCTCGGCGGCGACACCCCACGCCCGTTCGTCGCGCCCGTCGACGGCGTCCTCGACAACGGCCGGCTCCGCGTCACCATCGACCCGGACGGCATCGTGCTGTCGATCCTCGACCTCGAGAACGACCGCGAAGTCCTGCCACCGCACGGTTTCGCGGGCATGCCCCAGCTGCACCGCGACAACCCGAACCAGTGGGACGCCTGGGACATCGACCCGTTCTACCGCAACTGGAAGGCCGACCTGACCCCGTCCGACCGCGTCGACGCACCCGACGGCGTGGTCGTGCGCGCGAAGTTCGGCGACTCAGTCCTCACCCAGACCATCCGCCTGCGCGAAGGCGCGAAACAGGTCGACTTCGACACCGAGGTCGACTGGCAGGAACGCGAGAAGCTGCTCAAGATCGCCTTCCCCCTGGACCTGCGCGCCGAGGTCTCGACGGCCGAGACCCAGTTCGGCCACCTGCACCGCCCGGTGCACACCAACACCTCGTGGGAGGCGGCGAAGTTCGAGATCTGCGCCCACCGCTTCCTGCACGTCGGCGAACCCGGTTACGGCGTTGCGGTCGTCAACGACTCGACCTACGGCCACGAGGTCACCCGCACCACCCGCGAGGACGGCGGAACCACCACGACCGTGCGCCTGTCCCTGCTGCGCGCCCCCAGGTTCCCCGACCCGGACACCGACCAGGGCGAACACCGCTTCCGCTACGCCTTGGTGGTCGGCGACCTCCCGGCCGCCGTCGAGGCCGGCTACCGCATCAACCTGCCCCCGCAGTCGGTCCGCGGCTCCACGACACCGGAACCGCTGGTGCGCACGGACAACCCCGCGGTCAGGGTCGAGGCCGTGAAACTGGCCGACGACCGGTCCGGCGACGTGGTCGTCCGGCTCTACGAGGCCCACGGCGGTCGCGCGAAGGCCTCGATCAGCACCTCCTTCACCCACACCGCCATCCAGGAGACGGACCTGCTGGAACGCCCCCTGGCACCCGCGACGGCACAGGTGGTGCTGCGCCCGTTCCAAGTGATCACCCTGCGGTTCACCAGGTAGCGCACGAAGAAACTGTTCCCAGCCCTGCTGCTGGTGGCGCCGGCCGCGCCACCAGCAGGAGGCAACCACGCTGGAACCCGTCAATCAAACCGAAACGTGGCCGTCTCCAGGTTGTCCAGCATCCACTCCCGCCGCACCAGCGGAGCCGACCCCTCCCGCCGCAACAACGGCATCCGGGACACCATCTCCTCCAACAGAACCCGCTGCTCCAACCGAGCCAGCCCAGCCCCGAGACAGTGGTGCGGCCCGTGCCCGAAGGACATGATCCGAGTCTTCCGCCGGATGTCGAACACCTCGGGCGAGGGATACCGGGCAGGGTCCCGGTTGGCCGCGCTCAACCACCCGATCACCCAGGACCCGGCAGGAATCTCCACCCCACCGACGACGACGTCCCGCACCACCAACCGCCGAGGCCCGGGAAACACGGGATACCACCGCATCGTCTCCTCGACGGCACCGGGAATGAGCGACGGATCGGCACGCAGCTCGGACCAGAACCCGAACTCCGTCAGGAACAGCACGGCGTTCGGGGCGCTGGCGAACGTCGTGTCCACGCCGGCGCCGAGCAGCATCGCGCAGTACCCGACCAGGTCCCAGTCCGACAGCGGCCGCCCGTCCACCTGGTACCCGGACGCCTGCGCCGCGAGCAGCTCGGCGATCAGGCCGCCCTTCGGCGCGGAACGCTGCCGGTCGAGCTCGGCGGCGAAGAACTGCGCCATCTCCGACTGCGAGGGCAACGTGTTGGTGGTGGCCGAGTCCTCGTACCACTCCTCCAGCCACGCGGTCATGAGCGTCTCGGCGCTGAGGTCGAGCCCGAGCAGGTGGCAGATCACCCTCGTGGGCAGCGGCCGGGCGATGGTCGGGACGATGTCGAAGCCGGAGGGGTCCAGCTCCTCGATCAACGAGACGGCGATCGCGCGGATCTGGTCCTCCAGCCGGGCCATCACGCGCGGGCTGAACGGGTCGGCGACCGCGAGCCTCAGGTCGCGGTGGCGCCGCCCGTCCGCGGCCCACATGCCGCTGAGCATGGCGTTCGCGAGCGGGCGCGTCTCGTCGGTGAGGCCGTAGCCGGCGGAGAAGTGCTCCTCGTCGGACAGCACCCGCTGGACGTCGCCGAGGCTGAAGACGTTCCAGGTGTCGAGCGCCTCGTCGAAGTGGACCTCGGTGGCGGGGTCGAAGAACTTCGCAGGTCGCGTGGGTAAGTGGGCGACAGTCATGCCCTCGATCGTGGTGCCTTACCCGGCCCGCGGGAATCCGCTGATCCGGTTGCCGGTGCCCGGCGTAAGGGATCCGGCGGCGCGACCTTGGGTGATCGTCCGATGTGAGGGGTGACCCCTCAGGAGCACTCTCATCCTCAACGGAAGAACGACCTGAGGAGTGAGCAGGATGGAATGGACGCCCGAGGCGATCAAGGCGGAGATGGACTACCGGCAGGAGGCCCTGCGGGAGGACGCCCGCCGCGTGCAGGAGTTCTACCGCAACGGCGGCCGGCCGCGGTCGTGGTGGCACCGGATGACGCACCGCCACGAGCCTGAGGTCCCCGCCGGGCCGCAGGCTGCGTGATGCCGGGGGTGGGGTGGTTCCTCTCGTCCGGGAACCACCCCCACGCCCGGTCTAGGACTTACCGGGCAGCCACGCCTTGACCTTGTCGGCGTTGGCGTCGGCCCACTTCTGGGCCGCCTCCTCCGGCTTCAGCTTGTCCTCGGCGATGTACTTCGCGACGGTGTTCTGGTCCTCGTTGGTCCACTTGAAGTTCTTGACCAGCTGGTAGGCGGGGCCACCGGCGTCGGCGAACTTCTTCGACACGATCTTGTCGAGGTCGTAGTCCGGGTAGTCGCAGGCGATCTTCTCGGCGTCGGCGTCACAGCCTGCGGCGTACGCGGGCAGCTTCACCTTCTCCAGCTTGATCTCGTTGAGCAGCCACTGCGGCGAGTAGAAGTAGCCGATGACCCACTTCTTGTCCTTCTCCGCCTGGCGGAAGGCCTGGATCAACGCGGTCTCGCTGCCGCCGTAGACGACCTTGTAGTTGAGGTTCAGGTTCTTCACCAACGCCTCGTCGTTGGTCACGAACGACGGGTCTCCGTCGAGCAGCTGGCCCTTGTCGCCGGACTCCGAGGTCTTGAACTGGTCGGCATAGGAGTTGAGGTTGTTCCAGTCGAGGATGTCGGGGTGCTCCTTGGCGAGCCACGGCGGCACGTACCAGCCGATCTGCCCCTTCACGCCCGTGGAGCCCGCGCTGACGGCGGTCTTCTGGTCGTCGATGTACTTCTTGCGCAGGTCGTCGTGGCCCCAGTTCTCGACCACGGCGTCGACCTCACCGGTGCCGAACCCCTGCCAGGCCACCTCTTCCTTGAGCTCCTTCTTGGTGACCTTGCACTTGAGCTCCTTCTCGGCCACGTGCGCGAGCACGGCGGCGTTCGCCTCGTAGCCGACCCACGGGTTGATCGCGATGTTGAACGTGCCGCAGTCACCGGCCGCACCCGACGAGGTGTCCCCGACCTTCGCGCCGCCGCACCCGGCGAGCGCGAGCGTCCCGACGAGCACGGCTCCGAGCACGCTGTGCCTTGCCACTACCGAACCTCCTGGTTGGTCCACCGCCTGGCGGCCGCCTGCGTGAGGCGGTCGAGCATGACGCCGAGCACGACGATCGCGACCCCGGCCGCGAGCCCCTTGCCGTACAGCTGGCCCTGCGAGAACCCGGCCACCACGTCGTAGCCGAGCGCGCCGGCGCCGACGAGACCGCCGACGACGACCATCGAGAGCACGTAGATCAGTCCCTGGTTGGCGGCGAGCGTCAACGCCCCGCGCGCCATCGGCAGCTGCACCTTCACGATCGTCTGCCACGGGCTGGCGCCCAGCGCCGTGGACGCCTCGACGGTCGCGGGCGACACCGCGCGCACGCCGTCCGCGATGATCTTGATGGCGACCGGGGCCGCGAACACCACGGCGGCGATGATCGCGGTGAAGCGCGACGCCGCGAACAACGCGAGGAACGGCACCAGGTACACGAACGCCGGCATGACCTGCCCCGCGTCGAGAACCGGCCGGATGACCCGGTCGGCGCGCCTGCTGCGCCCCATCCACACGCCGACCACCACGCCCAGGACCATCACCATGATCGTGGCGACCAGCGTGGACGCCAGCGTGACCATCGAGTCCTGCCACAGCCCGGTCGCGATCAGCAGCCCCAGGCACGCGGCGGACACCACCGCCGACCGGACCCCGCCGACCAGGAACGACAGCGCCACGATCACCAGTGCCACCAGGAACCACGGCGACTCGGCCAGCAGCGCCTGCAGCGGGTTGATCAACGCCCACGTCACGAAGTCCTTGAAACCACCGGTGACCACCGGCAGCGCGTCCTGCACCCACTCCGTCGCGACCGTCGCGCCCCGCCGGATCGAGCTGCCGATCTCCGCCTCCGACGGGAACTCCGCGGCCCACAGGTAGGTGTAGGAGAAGTAGACGGCGACACCCGTGACACCCAGACCGCCGAACAACGCCCAGCGCGGCAACGAACGGCGCTCGGTCGCGGCCGTCGTGACGCGGTCCAGCACGATCGCCAGCACCACGATCGCCAGACCCGCGTTGAACGCCGTGCCGACGTCGAGCGTCTGCAACGCCTTCACGACCGTCTTGCCGAGGCCCGGCGCGTCGATCAGCGCGGCGATCGTCACCATCGACAACGCGGCCATGATCGTCTGGTTGACGCCGAGCACGATCGTCCTGCGCGCGGACGGCAGCAGCACCTTCACCAGCGTCTGCTGCCACGTCGCGCCGAGCGACTCGGACGCCTCGACGGTGGTGCGCGGCACCGAGCGGATGGCGTGCGCGGTGATGCGGATCGCCGGCGGCGCGGCGTAGACCAGCGTCGCGATCGTCGCGGAGGCCGGGCCGATCAGGAAGAACAACGTCAACGGCGCCAGGTAGACGAACGTCGGCATCGTCTGCATGAAGTCGAGCACCGGCGTCAGCACGCGGTGGGCCCGCTCGGACAGGCCGGCCCAGATCCCCAGCGGAATTCCGAAGAGCAACGCGATCACGACCGCCGCCAGCGTCAGCGACAGCGTGTCCATGCTCTCCTGCCACAAACCCTGCAGGCCCAGGAACACAAACCCGGCGACCGCGAGCAGCGCGACCCGCCAGCCCGCCACCGCGAGGCTGACGAACCCCGCGATCGCGACGACGCCCAGCCAGCCGACCACCGGCACCGGCCGCCCGAACGACGGCTGCGCGATCAGCGCCTGCACGAACGTGACGAACTCGTCGATGACGAGCCGGATCTCGTTGAAGAAGTAGAGGAACACGGGGTTGGTGTTCCGCGACGCGCCGACCGCGTCGTTCACCTCGTTGACCCACCGGTGCAACGGCGTGAGCTCGGAGGCGTCGAGCGGCAGCGTCCCGACGTTGCGGAACACCAGCCACAGCACCAGCCAGGCCAGCACGATGCCGCCCACGACCAAAGCCTTGCGCGGCAGCTCGCGCCGCGGAGCGGTGACGGCGACCATCACGCCTCCCCGGCCACGACCCCGAGGATCTCCTCGTCCGCGACCACGCCCAGGAGCTCACCGTCCCGCACGACCTTCACCGGCTTGCCGGCGCCGAGCACGCTGCGCACCGCCTCCCGCACCACGGTGTCCGGCGGGAGCTCCGGCCCGTCCAGGTCGTCGCCGGGCGCGGGCGGGCGCATGATCCACTTCAACGTCAGCACCTGCGCGCGCGGCACGTCCCTGACGAAGTCGCGCACGTAGTCGTCCGCGGGCGCGCCGACGAGCTCGTCACCTGTGCCCACCTGCACCACCCGGCCGTCGCGCATGATCAGGATGCGGTCGCCCAGCTTCAGCGCCTCGCTCAGGTCGTGGGTGATGAAGACCATCGTCTTGCCGACCTCGCGGTGCAGCCGGACGACCTCGGACTGCATGTCGCGCCGGATCAGCGGGTCCAGCGCCGAAAAGGGCTCGTCGAAGAACAGGACGTCGGGATCTCCGGCGAGTGCGCGCGCAAGACCGACGCGTTGTTGCATACCACCGGAAAGCTGATCCGGATAGGACCGTTCGTAGCCGGTGAGACCGACCAGGTCGATCACTTCCCGGGAACGCTCCGCACGTTTCGCGCGCGGTACCCCGCGGATTTCCAGCCCGTAACCGACGTTGTCCGCGACCGTCCGGTGGGGAAGCAACCCGAAGTGCTGGAACACCATGGAGAACTTGTTCCTGCGCAGGTCGCGCAATCGCCTGGTGCCCGCTTCGAGAATGTTCTCGCCTTCGAACGAGACGGTTCCCGAAGTCGGTTCCACCAACCGCGTCAGGCACCGGACCAGAGTGGACTTGCCCGAACCGGACAGGCCCATGACCACGAACATCTCACCCGGCGCGACCTCGAAGTCCACCCCGCGCACGGCGGCGACGGCACCGGTGCGGTCCATCAGCTCCTGCCGCGACAACGATTTCAGCTCGTCGGAGGCCACTACCCGGGACGCGTTCGACCCGAACACCTTCCACAGGTCTCTGACCGAAATCACGGGATCCACGCCACCACTCCGACCTGTTGCGGACTGCGCACACCGTTTCTCAATGCGCGACAGCATCGACCTTCGCCACGGATCCGGTCAAGGGTCGGCACGAATTCGCTCCATTGTGGACGACCCATGATCCCATGACTCGACTCGGCGAAAGCGAGGAGGAAAAGCTGCTCTGAACAGAGCAGCCCTTTGCACCGCCGCCCATTCCGATTCCGACAACGGCGCTCGCGGCCGAGGCTTCGGGACGATCGGCATCCACCTCCGGCTGACGAAGCGGAATCCGTGGCCCCGTCCTCATCTCCGGCCGCGCGACCACCACTTCTCGTCGGGTCCGGAGATGTCCTCGACGCTCAGCCTGCGCACGGACCCCGCGCGGCTGAGCCGGGCCACCAGCTGGTCCTGTCGTTGCGCGAGCCGGCGGTAGATCTCCACGGCCGAGGTCTCCCGCCGGCCCAGCCGCCGTTCGACGGTGCGCCAGTTGCCGAGGAACTCCAGCGTCAGGTCGATGACGGCCTGCCCGGCGTGCGCCGTGAGCGTGTCGGCCGGCGACGCGAACCGTCCCGCGTGGAACGCCAGGTTGCGCGTGACGTAGAGCCACTCCAGCACGGCCGCCGCGGTGTCCTCCTGCTCGCGCAGCCAGCCCGCGAGCACGGCCGAGTCGGCGAGCCGCGCCTGCCACAGCTCCACCAGGTCGCGCACGAGCCCGCCCTCGTTCTCGGCGAGCGCGGCGACGGCCTGCTGCGCGGCCCGCAGCTCCTCGCCCGGCCGGGTGTGCGGGACCAGCACCTCCAGCCACGCGTCGACCGACTTCAGGTGGTGCTTCACCCCGGTCGTCGGCACGCGCGCGGCGAGCGGCCTGCGCAGCTCGTCGTCGTGGGTGGTGACGAGGACGTGCAGGCTGACCAGGTGCTGCCGCAACATCTGCAGCGCACACGCCTTGGCGAGCCACGCGATCTTGCTCGGGTCCAGCCCCGTCGCCTCCAGCGCGCTCCACGCCAGCCCGGCGCTGGCCATCGGCGCGTCGACCTGCCGCGCGAGGTTCGCCACCCGCATCGCACTGCGCAGCTCGGCGGGCCAGTACGCGGTCAACGGGTAGGCGTTGCCGACCGTGCGCCGGTGCTCGGTGCCACGCGTGACCCGCCCACCGGGACTGCTGACCTGCCACACCGGCGAGATGTGCAACTCCGTGAGCCGCTCCCCCGCCGCGTACTGGTCGAGGACCTCGTTGAGGATCCGCCGCCCCCGCAACGCCGCCGTGTGCACGTCCGCGGCGAGCACCGGCAGCCTCACCAGCACCGACGACCCGTTCACCGCCTCCTTCAGGAAGTCGTCCTTGGGCAACCTGTTGCGGTGCAACGGCTCTTGCCGCGCCTCCGGCAGGAGCTCGTCCAGGTGCCGCAACACCCGCGCGCCGCTCACGACCAGTGCCACGACGTGCTTGCGCGGCTCCGGCCACAGCACCTCGCCGAGGTCACCGGGCTTCTTGAGCCACCGCACCAGGTCCGCGCGCAACTGCCGGCCGTCGCGGCCGTGCACCGCCACGAGCACCGCGACCTCGGCGATCATCCTGGCGCGCAGCGGAAGCGCGACCCCGTTCCACAGTGGACCGACCCACGTCCTGATCCCGGCTGCCAGCGCCTCCGGGTCGAGCTTCGCGGCGGCCGCGGCCGTGACCCGCGGGTCGAGCCGCTGCCCGTCCGCCGCGATGGCCGCGTCGACCTTGAGCAGCACCCTGCGCGCCCGCGCGAGCTCCTTGTAGCCGCCGTGCGCGTAAGCGGGTTTGGCGGCGTCGACGCACCTGATCGACGTGGTGATGATGCGGCGCAACAGGTTCCATCGCGGCTGGTCCTCGGTCGCGTGGCTCTCCAGCGCGGTCTGGGCGCGGGTGACGGCGAGGAACGCGCTGGTGAGCCCCGCCACGTGCTCGCCGAGGTGCGCGTCGGGGTCGAGCGCCCGCAGCACGCCCTGCAGCAACGCCCGCTGCCCGCGGTCGAGCCCGGCGTCGTCGAACGCCTGCCGGAGCCGGGCGTCGAGGTACTGGTAGCGCACGTGACGCACCATAGAGGGCATGGACAACCGGAAAGCGGTCTTCGCGGGCACGGACGGCCAGGCCCTGGCGGGCCGCCTGGAACTGCCGGCCGGCGACGTCGTGGCGACCGCCGTCTTCGCCCACTGCTTCACCTGCGGCAAGGACTCGGTGGCCGCCAGCCGCATCGCCCGCGAACTCGCCGCCCACGGCGTGGCGGTGCTGCGCTTCGACTTCACCGGCCTGGGCCAGTCCGGCGGCGACTTCGCGAACACCACCTTCACGTCCAACGTCGACGACCTGGTCTGCGCGGCCGGCCACCTCCGCGACACGATCGGCGCCCCGAGCGTCCTCATCGGACACTCCCTGGGCGGCGCCGCCGTGCTGGCCGCCGCCCAGCGGATCCCGGAGGCCCGAGCCGTCGTGACCATCGGCGCCCCCGCCGACACCGCCCACGTCGAGCACCTGCTCGGCCCGGCCAAGGCCGACATCGAGACCCACGGCGTCGCCGAGGTGGTGCTCGCCGGCCGCCCGTTCCGCATCAGCAACGGCTTCCTGACCGACATCAACGAGCAGGACCAGACCTCGTGCATCGCGGGCCTGGACCGCGCACTGCTGGTCATGCACTCCCCACAGGACGACCTGGTCGGCGTGGACAATGCGCGGCTGATCTTCGACGCGGCCCGGCACCCGAAGTCGTTCGTGTCGCTGGACGGCGCGGACCACCTGCTGACCGACCGCGCGGACGCGGCCTACGTGGCACGCGTGCTGGCGGCGTGGGCGAGCCGCTACCTGGAGGACCGCGCGTAACGGTCGTACTTCGACGAACGACGGACCGTCGGTGACGCGAACAACGACGTTCCTGCTGCCCCTGCTCGCCCTGACCGCGGCCTGCGCCACCCCGCCCTCGTCGAGCACCACCGAGTCCCCGGTCCCGACGACGCGCAGGCCGGGCGCGATGCCGTCGCTGCAGGTGCCGGGCATCCCGCCCAAGCCGGACGCCACCACCCAGGCCGCCTACGTCGCCGAGCTGGACGCGATCGACCCGGAGATCGTGAACGGCAACCCGGACAGGGCCGTCAGCCGCGGCCGGGACCAGTGCAGCAGCGTCGCGAAGACCCCGGGCGACCAGGCGAAGCTGGTCGAGCTGACGGCGCAGCGGTTCACCTCGCCGAACCACCCGAGCGGGTTCGGTCCCGACGCCTCCGCCCGCATCCTCGCGGCGGTCCGCAAGCACATCTGCCCGGGCTACTAGGCCGCGGTGAGGTGGGTGTCCGGCGCTCCGGATGCGAAAACCCGCAGCGATGAGTCGCTGCGGGCCTCGTCAACCGATCGGGGCGACAGGATTTGAACCTGCGACCCCCCGCTCCCAAAGCGGGTGCGCTACCAAACTGCGCCACGCCCCGGTTGCACCCAGCTTACCGCCACCCGCTAAGGTATTGATCGCAGCCCCAAAGAGGCGGCAACGCGGGCGTAGCTCAATGGTAGAGCCCTAGTCTTCCAAACTAGCTACGCGGGTTCGATTCCCGTCGCCCGCTCGCGACCGAGGCCGACGCTTGTCTGCGAACTGCGCAGACCGCGTCGGCCTCTCGCATTTGTCCTGGGGGCCGAGCCCCCAGACCCCACGCCGGCGGGCACGCCCCCGGACCCCCACCTGCACGCGTGGTTCACACGGCGGCGATGCCGATCTGGGTGTGGTGGTGGGCGGGTCGGTCGATCTCGTCGGCCACGGCCAGCGCGAAGTCCTCGTAGGTCAGCTCGTCGGCGGGATCGGGCCCGCCGAGGCGGTAGGCGCCCTTCGCCACGCCGCCGAAGTTGCCCGCCGGGCTCATCACCAGCCAGTCGGCACCGGACTGCGCGAGCACCTCCACTCCGGCCGCGTGGCCCAGGCAGAACGGTGTGTGCTCCGCTGGGAAGTCCGGCGCGTCCACCACGCGCACGCCGGGAGAAGTCTCCAGCAAGGTGTAGATGCCGACCACGATGATCCGGCCGGCGCCGGACGCCACCAGGGCGCGGGCCGCCTCGGTGTAGAACTCGGCCGGGTCGCGGGTCAGGTCCACCACCGCGCTCACCGCCACGTCGTGGCCGGCGGCCACCGAGGCCGCCGCCTGGACGCCGGGGTCGCGGCCGACCCGTGTCACCTCGTGGCCGCGGGCTTCCGCCACGGCCGCGATCTGGGAGCCCGCTTTGCCGGACGCTCCGAAAACAACGATCTTCGCCATGAGCGCGAAGGTAGGGTCGGCAGTGCCGGTTTCCGCAACGATATCGGGGGTGAGCAGGTGGAATGCCAGCACGCGGACCTGCCGTACCGCATCGGTGACAAGTGGACCGCGCACGTGCTGCGGGCGTTGCAGGGCGGGCGGCGCAGGTTCACCGAGCTGCGCGGCGAGATGGCGCACGTGACGCCCAAGGTGCTGACCGAGACGTTGCGCGCGATGGAGCGGGACGGCACCCTCACGCGCGAGGTGTTCGACGAGAATCCGCCACGGGTCGAGTACGAGCTGACCGCGCACGGGCGCAAGGTGCTCGCGCTGCTCGACCTGTGCTGCGACTGGGCCCGAGAGAACCTGGTGAAGACGTGAGGCTGCAGCAGATCGTCGTCGACAGCAACGACCCGAGCCGGCTGGTCCGGTTCTGGGCGGAGCTGCTCGGCGGGGAGCCGGTGAACCGCGAGCAGGGCTGGGCGCACGTCGAACCGCCCGGCGGCACGCGGATGTCGTTCCAGCCGGTGCCCGAGCGCAAGGACGTGAAGAACCGGCTGCACCTCGACTTCGAGGTCGACGACATCGAGGCCTCGGTCGTCAAGGCGGTGAGCCTGGGGGCGACGCGCGAGGGCGTGGTCGTCACGGACGAGCAGGGCAGCTTCCAGGTCATGCGCGACCCCGAGGGCAACGAGTTCTGCTTCGTCCGCTGACGCCAGGAACTCAGTGGAACGCGCGCCAGAGCGCCTCACCGAAGCGGACCGCGAGCACCACGAGCAGCACTCCGATCGCGAAGCTGGTGAGGCACCGGACGATCACCACCAGCTTGGCGCCCTTCACCCCGGCCATGATTCACGGCCGTCCGGCGCGTCCGACAGGGCCGAACGGTACGAATACGATGCGGGCGTGACCGACTGCCTGTTCTGCCGCATCGTCGCGGGCGAGATCCCGGCGACCGTGGTGACGGAGACCGACACGACGCTCGCCTTCCGCGACATCGACCCCAAGGCGCCCACGCACGTCCTGGTGATCCCCAAGGAACACCACCGGGCCGTCGGCGACCTCGACCCGGTGCTCGCGGGCCAGGTCCTCGCGACTGCCCACCAGGTGGCGAAGTCCGAGGGCGTGGACGAGTCCGGCTACCGGCTGGTGTTCAACACCGGCGGGGACGGCGGCCAGACCGTCTTCCACGTGCACTGCCACGTCCTCGGCGGCCGCGGCCTCAGCTGGCCCCCCGGCTAGGGATCGCCATCTCCCGGACGAACGCCGCGTCGACCGGGTCACCGTGACCCGGCACGACCACGCGCGGGTCCAGCTCCAGCAGCCGGTCCAGCACGGCGCGCCAGTTCGACGGCGTGGCGTCCGGGCCGGCCTGGGCCGGAGCGCCCTGCTCCACCAGGTCGCCCGCGAACACCACCCCGGCGTCCGGCACGTGCACGACCACGTCGTGCGAGGTGTGCGCGGGACCGAAGTGGTGCAGGTCGACCCGGCGTCCGCCGACGTTCAGCGTGACGGTGTCGCGGAACGTGCGCGTGGGCGCGACCAGCCTGCCCTCGAACGGTTCGGGGTAGTACCGGGCGCGGTCGGCGAGCAGCGACTCGTCGACCACGCAGTCCTCGTGCGCCCAGACCTCGCACGGCAGGAACGCCTCCGTCGCCAGCACGTGGTCGAAGTGGTTGTGCGTCAACACGATCCGTGACGGGCTGACCTCGCGCGCCCACGCCGGGTCCATGCCGGAGTCCACCACCAACGAATCACCCGATCCGGTGATGAGCCCGAGCGTGAGGTCCAGCTCGGCGTGCCGGCGCGCGAACACACCCGGCGCGACCTCGATCACCGCAGCACCCCGTCGACCAGGACGGGCACCGCGTCGCTCACGTCGAGCTCGACCGCCAGGTCCACGTCCGCCGCGTGCCCGTTGCCGATCAGCTCCCGTCCGGACCCGCTGTCCCGCACGGCCGCCACGACGTCGGTGCCGCGGAACGCGGCGACCGCGAGCCGCGCCTCGGGTGAGGCCTGCCCGCTCGACGACCCGCTCAGCGCCGCGAGGACCGCGCCGGCGCCCAGGTAGTCCTCGGCGGCCACCCGCAACGGCCCGAACTCGCGCGGCCCGCGGCGCAGCACGTCGAGCCCCCACCGCTCTCCCGCGGGGATCACGCCGATCGTCTCCCCCAGCTCGGTTGCCCGCCGGGCCACGGCGGACGCGTTGCGCAGGCACGCCGCCAGCACATGGCGCCCCGTCCCGGCCGCGAGCGCGCACAGGTTCGACCCGTTCGGCGACGGCAGCTCGACCAGCCCGGTCACTCCGACGAGTGATGCCGGGCGCAGCGTCTTGCCGGACTCCGGTCCCCACCGGGAGGGCCGGACCGCGCCGCCGTTGCCGACCACCAGGTCGACCGACGTCGTGAACGACAGCACGTCGACGACCACCAGCACGTCACAGCCCCGCAGCGCGGTCACGCCTTCGGGCCCCCACTCCAGCCTCAGCTGGTACCCCTCCTGGCTGAACATGCGCACCAGCGTGTCAGACTCCGTGACGTGCGCGTTTATCTGGCAGCAGACCACGCGGGCTTCGAGCTGAAGTCCCACCTGTCCACGGCTCTGCGGGAGCAGGGTTACGAGGTCGTCGACGTCGGCGCCCACACCTACGACGCCCAGGACGACTACGTCTCGTTCTGCACCGACGCCGCCGAGAAGGTCGTCGCGGACCCCGGCAGCCTCGGCGTGGTGATCGGCGGCTCCGGCAACGGCGAGCAGATCGCCGCGAACAAGGTGCGGGGCGCCCGCGCCGCGCTGGCGTGGAACCTCTCCACCGCGCAGCTGGCCCGTGAGCACAACGACGCCAACCTGGTCGGCATCGGCGCCCGTCAGCACACCACCGAGGAGGCGACCGAGATCGTCTCCGCGTTCCTGAAGACCCCGTTCTCCGGCGAGCCGCGGCACCAGCGCCGCATCGACCTCGTCAGCGCCTACGAGAACAAGGCCTGATGCCCGAGGGCCACACGCTGCACCGCCTCGCGCGGTTGCACCAGCGCCGGTACGCGGGCAAGCCGGTGTCCGTCAGCAGTCCGCAGGGGCGCTTCTCCGCGTCCCTCGTGGACGGGCGCAAGCTCATCCGCGCCGAGGCGCACGGGAAGCACCTGTTCCACGTCTACGGCCCGGACGCGATCGTGCACGTCCACCTCGGCCTGTACGGCACGTTCACCGAGTCGCCGCTGCCGGTCCTGCCGGCCGTCGGCCAGGTCCGCATGCGGATGGTCGGCGAGACCCACTGGACCGACCTGCGCGGCCCGACGGCGTGCGAGGTGCTCAACAAGGCCGAGGTCAAGGCGATCCACGACCGGCTCGGCCCCGACCCGTTGCGC
Organism: Lentzea sp.; assembly: GCF_036380075.1. NCBI lineage: Bacteria > Bacillati > Actinomycetota > Actinomycetes > Pseudonocardiales > Pseudonocardiaceae > Lentzea > Lentzea sp. The sequence goes on from NZ_DASVFL010000184.1 coordinate 15,545, forward strand.
CGCGACGCCGACCCGGACCTCGCCTACGAGCGGATCATCCGGTCGAAGCAGTCACTCGCCGTGCTGCTGATGGACCAGCGGGTCCTCGCGGGCGTCGGCAACGTCTACCGCGCCGAGGTGCTGTTCCGGCACAACGTCAACCCGCTGCTGCCGGGCAACAAGGTGAGCAGGGAGCTGTGGGACGCCATCTGGGCCGACCTGGTCGTGCTCATGAAGGACGGCGTCAAGGTCGGGCGGATCGACACCGTCCGCCGCGAGCACCTGCCGAAGGCGATGGGCCGGGCGCCGCGCACGGACCGGCACGGCGGCGAGGTGTACGTCTACCGCCGTGCCGGACAGCCGTGCTTCCTGTGCGGCACCGAGGTCCTGACCACCGAACTGGCCGGTCGGAACCTCTTCTGGTGTCCCGTCTGCCAGCCCTGAGAACCGGCCTGAAGATCAACTCCAGAAAAGGGTCGGGGTGGCCTTTTTCGGTGTTGCCGGAAAGTGCTCAGTTCGTGAGCACTTTCCGCTAGAAGTCGAACCCGCCCATGTCGCCGAAGTCGAACCCGCCGGCGTCACCCATGTCGGCACCGCCCATGTCGCCGCCGCCGAAGTCGCCCATGTCCCCGCCGAAGTCACCGGCGCCCATGTCGGCCATGCCGTAGTCGCCGATGCCGTGCATGCCGGAGAACATGGCGTCCATCAGCAGGAACGTGCCCACGCCCCACGCGCCCGCCACGAG
>NZ_DASVFL010000185.1:0-9553 GCF_036380075.1 Lentzea sp.
TCTCCGGAGGGGGAGGCTTCGTGGACCGTGTCGCCGTCGACCAGGAGGTAGTGGTCGGCCTGGACGGCGTGGGGGAAGGCGGGCGGGAACGCCACGGACCACGACCCCGGTCGCGGCCCGAGCAACGCAGGTACCACCGCCAGCGACTCGACCAGCGGTCCCTCCACCGCGTGGTGGCCCAGTTCCTCGAACACCACCACCAGGTCGACCGGGTCCGTCACCTCGTCCACGCCGAGCACGGCGAGGTCCCGTTTCCCGGCACCCAGGAACTCGTGCAGCACCCCGCCGAGGTCCGTCTGCTCTGCGGACAGCGTGAACATCATCGCGGCAGCCCCAGGAGTCGTTCAGCGATCACGTTGCGCTGGATCTCGTTCGTGCCCGCGTAGATCGGGCCGGACAGCGAGAACAGCCACCCGTCCCGCCACCCCGGCGCCGACTCGCCCAGCAGGTCCAGCGCCGTCTCGTGCAGCGACACGTCCAGCTCCGACCAGAACACCTTCGTCACGCTGGCCGCCGGTCCCGACAGGGGCTCGGCGAGCGCGCCGAACGTGTGCAGCCGGTAGGCCTGCGCGCCGATCCACGCGTCGACCACCCGGTCCCGCAACGCCGGGTCCGGGTTCTTCCGGTACAGCTCCACCAACCGCCCGGCGGCGGCCAGGAACCGGCCGGGACTGCGCAGCGTGAGTCCGCGCTCGTTGCCCGCGGTGCTCATCGCGACCCGCCAGCCGTCGCCGGGCGCGCCGACGACGTCCTCGTCCGGCACGAACACGTCGTCCAGGAAGATCTCGGCGAACCCGGGCTCGCCGTCGAGCTGGTCGATCGGCCGCACGGTCACGCCGGACGCCCGCAGGTCGAACAGCAGGTACGTCAGGCCGCGGTGCCGTTCGCCGGGACCGGTGCGGAACAGCCCGAACGCCCGGTCCGCGAACGCCGCCCGCGAGCTCCAGGTCTTCTGGCCCCGCAACAGCCAGCCGCCGTCGCACCGGGTGGCGGTGCTGCGCAACGACGCGAGGTCCGACCCGGCCTCGGGTTCCGACCAGGCCTGCGCCCACACGACGTCACCACGCGCCATCGGCGGCAGCACGCGTTCACGTTGCTCGTCGGTGCCATGCGCGAAGAGCGTCGGCGCGAGCAGGAAGATGCCGTTCTGCGAGACCCGGCTCGGCGCGCCCGCGGCGTGGTACTCCTCCTCGAACACCAGCCACTGCAACAGCGACGCCTCCCGGCCGCCGAAGGCAGCAGGCCACGACACCACCGAAAGCCGATTCGAGGCCAGCAGGCGTTCCCACTCGCGGTGCTCCTCGAAGCCGGCGACGGTGTCCAAAGAGGACAGCGGCCGCACGTGTGCGGCCAGCCAGGACCGCACCTCCGCCCGGAACGCGAGGGTGCCGGGGTCGAGTGAGAGGTCCATCAGCCGGAGGCCTTCTTCATCGCACGGGCGTCCATGCCACCCAAGGCGTCCGTGCTGACCTCGGCGTTGTGCGCGTGGGCGAAGTGGTGCAGCCCGAACACGGAGTCCATTCCCGCGCGCATTCCCATCAGGTCCTCGGACTGGTTGACCGCCTTCTTCGCCAGCGCGAGCCCGAACCGCGGCATCGACGAGATCCGCCCGGCCAGGTCGAACGTCGCCGACTCCAGCGACGCACGCGGCACCACCCGCGACACCATGCCCCACTCGTAGGCGCGCCGGGCCGAGAACCGGTCGCCGGTGAACAGCACCTCCTTCGCGGCGCGCGGGCCGAGCACCCACGGGTGCGCGAAGTACTCGACGCCCGGAATCCCCATGCGCACCACGGGATCGGCGAAGAACGCGTCCTCGGCCGCGACGACCAGGTCGCAGACCCACGCCAGCATCAGCCCACCGGCGACGCACGCGCCCTGCACCATCGCGATCGTCGGCTTCGGGATCTCCCGCCACCGCCGGCACATGCCGAGGTAGACCTCCATCTCGCGGGCGAACCGCAGGTCACCGCCCTCGCGGCCGACGTGGTCCCACCACATCACGGCCTTGCGTTCGAACGAGGTGCCGACGTCCCGCCCCGGCGAGCCGATGTCGTGGCCCGCGGAGAAGTGGTCGCCCGCGCCGGCCAGCACGATCACCTTGACCTCGTCGTCGTCGACCGCGCGCGTGAAGGCCTCGTCCAACGCGTAGGTCATCGCCGAGTTCTGCGCGTTGCGGTACTCGGGGCGGTTCATGGTCACGACGGCGACCGCGTCCCGCCGCTCATACGAGACAGTCACGCGTTCTCCTCGCGCAGTTGAGTTTTGAGGACCTTGCCCATGGCGTTGCGGGGAAGCGCGGGGTGGAACTCGACCGCGCGCGGCACCTTGTAGTTCGCGAGCCGCTCCCGGCAGAACGCGATCACCTCGTCGGCGCTCAGCGACGAACCGGGCGACGTCACGACGTGCGCCACGCCGACCTCGCCCAGCCGCGCGTCGGCCGTCCCGACGACGGCCGACTCGGCGACTCCCGGCAGCCGGGCGAGCGCCTGTTCGACCTCGGCCGGGTAGACGTTGAACCCGCCGCAGATGTACATGTCCTTGAGCCGGTCGGTGATCGACAGGTAGCCGTGCTCGTCGATCCGCCCGACGTCACCGGTGTGCAGCCAGCCGTCGGCGTCGACGGCCGCCGCGGTGGCCTCCGGGTCGTCGAGGTAGCCGAGCATCACGTTCGGGCCGCGCAGCAGCACCTCGTCCCGCTCGCCCAGCCGCAGCTCGAAGTCCGCCATCGGCACCCCGCACGTGTGCGCGACGACCGACGGCGGGTCCGACGGCCGGCACATCGTCGCGACCACGGCCTCGGTCAGCCCGTAGGCGGTGAGGACGGTGGGGACGAGCTCCGCCCGCATCCGTTCGATCAACGCCACCGGCACCACGGCGGCGCCCGTCACCGCGATCCGCAGGCTGGACAGGTCGAACGACGCTCGGTCGGGGTGGTCGAGCAACGCCTGGTAGATCGTCGGCGGACCGGGCAGCACGGTGATCCGCTCGCGTTCGACCAGCCGCATCGTCTCCACGACGTCGAACACCGGCTGCGGCACGATCGTCGCGCCCGTCAGCAGGCACGCCAGGATGCCCGCCTTGTAGCCGAAGGTGTGGAAGAACGGGTTGACGATCAGGTAGCGGTCGGCGGAGGTCAGCTCCGCGCACGACGCCCACGCCCGCGCCACTCCGAGCGACTGCCGGTGCGCGCTCATCGCCCCCTTGCTGCGCCCGGTCGTGCCGGACGTGTACATCACGTCGCAGAGCTGGTCCGCGTCCACCACAGGCAGTGCGACGTCCGCGGCACCCCACTCCGCCGGTAGTCGGACGGCGGGAGGCAGGTCGGAGGACAACGCCTGCAACTCGGCCAGCCGGTCACGTCCGAGGAAAGAGCCCTCCACGATCAGCACGCGCGCGTTGCTGCGCCGCACGACGTCGAGTGTCTCGGTGGCGGTGAACCGGGTGTTGATCGGCACCAGCACGCCACCCGCGTCCAGCACCCCGAGAGCCGCGACCACCCACCGCGCCGAGTTGGGCGCGCACAACGCCACCCGGTCACCCCGCCGCACGCCCATCCCCGCGAGGGCGCGGGCCGCGTCGCGCACGGCCGGCCGCAGCTGGGTGTGGGTGAGGCGAACCTCCCCGTCCACCAACGCCTCCGCGTCGATGTACGAAGCAGCTGCGCGGTCGAGCACGGCTGAAACCGTTTGCCTGCTTGGATCTTCGGCCACAGAAGCCTCCGGGAGCCCTCCAAAGCAAGTGCTTGGTAGGTTAGAGTATGGCGCATGGAGTCCTTCCGGCGCGAGGTGCGGGAATGGTTGTCCGCCAACCTCGTCGGTGAGTTCGCTGAGCTGCGCGGCCTGGGTGGACCCGGCCGCGAGCACGAGGCGTTCGAGGGACGGCTGCGGTGGCACCGGCACCTGGCGGCGAACGGGTGGACGTGCCTCGGCTGGCCCGGCGAACGCAGCGTCGAGGAGCAGGTCGTCTTCCACGAGGAGTACGCGGAGGCCGACGCGCCCGCGAAGGTCGACATCGTGGGGGAGGGCCTGCTCGGTCCGACGCTCATCGCGTTCGGCACGGCGGCGCAGAAGGAGCGCTTCCTGCCGAAGATCCGCAGCCTGGACGAGCTGTGGTGCCAGGGCTACTCCGAACCGGACGCGGGATCGGACCTCGCGTCCGTGCAGACGAAGGCGAGGCTCGACGGCGACCGGTGGGTGGTCGACGGCCAGAAGATCTGGACGTCCAACGCGCACTACTCCGACTGGATCTTCGTCCTGTGCCGCACGGAACCCGGTTCCCGGCGCCACCAGGGCTTGTCGTACCTGCTCGTGCCGATGAACCAGCCGGGCGTCGAGGTGCGGCCGATCCGCCAGCTCACCGGCACGTCGGAGTTCAACGAGGTCTTCTTCGACGGCGCGGTCACGGCGGCGGACAACGTCGTCGGGCAGCCGGGCGAGGGCTGGAAGATCGCCATGGCCACCCTCGGCTTCGAACGCGGCACCGCGATGCTCGGCCACCAGGTCGGCTTCCGCAGGCAGCTCGACGCGATCATGGCCGCCGAGCCCGGGGACGAACGGCTCACCAGGGCGTGGCTCGAACTGCACGTCATGCGCTCGCACACGCTGCGCACGCTCAACGACGAACCCGGCCCGGAGGCGTCCGTGCTCAAGCTGTTCTGGGCGGGCTGGCACCGCCGGCTGGGGGAGCTCGCGATGGACTCGCTCGGCCCGGAGTCGATGATCGACGACAACGAGTGGCAGCGCCTGTTCCTGTTCAGCCGTGCGGAGACGATCTACGGCGGCTCGGACGAGGTCCAGCGCGAGATCATCGCCCACCGCGTCCTGGGGCTGCCGCGATGACCGGCCACGACCTGCTCAGGGACAAGGTCGTCGTCGTGACGGCCGCGGCGGGCACCGGCATCGGGTCCGCGACGGCCCGGCGGTGCCTGGAGGAAGGCGCCACGGTCGTGATCAGCGACTGGCACGAACGCCGGCTCAAGCAGACGCACGAGGCACTCGGCGCCGGCCTCGCGATCCCGTGCGACGTCACGAACGAGCAGCAGGTGCAGCACCTGGTCGACGAGACGGTCGAGCGCTACGGGCGCATCGACGTGATGGTCAACAACGCGGGCCTCGGCGGAGAGAAGCCCGTGACCGAGATGACCGACGACGAGTGGTCGCGCGTACTGGACGTGACGCTGAACGGCACCTTCCGCTGCACGCGGGCGGTGTTGCGCCAAATGGTCGTCCAACGAAGCGGTGTCGTCGTCAACAACTCGAGTGTGATCGGCTGGCGAGCCCAGAGGGGTCAAGCCCATTACGCCGCAGCGAAAGCCGGCGTCATGGCGCTGACCAGGTGCGCGGCGATGGACGTGGCGGAGCACGGCATCCGGGTGAACGCGGTCGCGCCGAGCTTGGCGGCGCACCCGTTCCTGGCCAAGGTCACCAGTGAGGAGTTGCTGACGGAGCTGGCGTCCCGCGAAGCGTTCGGGCGCGCCGCCGAGCCGTGGGAGGTCGCGAATGTGATCGTGTTCCTCGCCAGCGACTACTCGTCGTACCTGACGGGCGAGGTCGTCTCGGTGAGCAGCCAGCACCCATGAGGAAGGTACGGCCGGTGAGCAACAGACGGCAGGAACTGCTCGCGTTGGCGGCGAGGATGTTCGCCGAACGCGGGTACGGGCAGACGACGGTGCGCGACATCGCGGACGCGGCGGGCATCCTGTCCGGCAGCCTCTACCACCACTTCGACTCGAAGGAGTCGATGGTGGACGAGATCCTGGGGACGTTCCTGGACGAGCTGTTCACGCGGTACCGGGAGATCGTCGACGCGGGCCTCGGTCCGAAGCAGGCGCTGAAGGCGCTGGTCGTGGCGTCGTTCGAGGCCATCGACTCCCGGCACGCCGCGGTCGCGATCTACCAGAACGAGGCCAAGCACCTGGCGCCGCTGGAGCGGTTCTCCTACATCGAGGACCGCAACGTGGAGTTCCGCAAGCTGTGGACGGTGCTGCTGGAGGACGGGATGAGCGCGGGCGAGTTCCGCGCCGACCTCGACGTCGACCTGGCCTACCGGTTCATCCGCGACACGGTGTGGGTGGCCGTGCGGTGGTACCGGCCGGACGGCGGGCTGTCCGCGGACGCGGTCGCCGACCAGTACCTCGCGATCCTGCTCGACGGCATCGCCACGGGACGCCGGAAGAACTCGACGGGGACCAAGACGTAAGGGAGGGCCCTCGTGGCCGAGGCGTACATCATCGAGGCTGTGCGGACTCCGGCGGGCAGGCGTGGCGGCGAGCTGAGCCACGTCCACCCGGCCGATCTCGGCGCGCACGTGATCACGGCGCTGCTCAACCGGGTCGACGTGGACCCGACGGACGTGGACGACGTGATCTTCGGCTGCGTGGACACCGTCGGCCCGCAGGCCGGCGACATCGCGCGCACGTCGTGGCTGGCCGCGGGGTTCCCGGAACAGGTGCCGGGCGTGACGGTCGACCGGCAGTGCGGGTCGAGCCAGCAGGCGCTGCACTTCGCGGCGCAGGCGGTGATGAGCGGCACCGCGGACGTGGTCGTCGCCGGTGGCGTGCAGAACATGTCGCAGGTGCCCATCGGCTCGGCCATGACGGCCGGGTCGTCGGCGGGCAGCCCGTTCGAGGGCTGCGAGGGCTGGCGGCACCGGTACGGCGACGAGGAGGTGTCGCAGTTCCGGGCGGCCGACCTGATCGCCGTGCGGTGGGACCTGTCCCGCGCCGAGATGGAGGAGTTCGCGCTGCAGAGCCACCTCCGGGCCATCACCGCGATCAAGGAGGGCCGGTTCGACCGCGAGATCGCGCCCGTCAACGGCGTCGCGGCCGACGAGTGCCCGCGCCCGGACACCAGCGCCGAGAAGATGGCGAGGCTGGCGCCGTTGCGGCCGGGTGGACGCACGACGGCCGCGTTGTCGTCGCAGATCTCCGACGGCGCCTCGGCGGTGCTCGTGGTGTCGGATCGGGCGGTGCGCGAGCGCAACCTCACGCCGCGGGCGCGCGTGCACCACCTGTCGGCGCGCGGGTCAGACCCGATCTACATGCTGACGGCGCCGATCAGGGCGACGAAGTACGCGCTGGAGCGTGCCGGGATGTCCATTTCGGACATCGACCTGTTCGAGATCAACGAGGCGTTCGCGTCGGTGGCCATGGCGTGGGCCAAGGAGCTGAAGGTCGACCTCGGGCGCGTGAACGTCAACGGGGGAGCGCTCGCGCTCGGCCACCCGATCGGCGCGACCGGCACGAAGCTGTTCACGACGTTGCTGCACGAGCTGGAGCGGACGGGTGGCCGGTACGGGTTGCAGACGATGTGCGAGGGCGGCGGTCAGGCGAACGTGACGATCATCGAACGTCTCTGAGCCGGTCGATGATGGTCTCGGCTTCCTCGACGATCGCGGTGATCAGCCGGTCGCAGGTCGGCAGGTCGTCGAGGATGCCGGCGACCTGACCGGAGGCGAGCACGCCGGCGTCGGTGCGGCCCTCGACCAGACCGGCTCTGAGCAGCATCGGCGTGTTCGCGGCCATCACCACCTGCGCCCAGGTGAGGTCCTTGCCGTGCCTCATGGCCAAGCCTTCGCGGACCATCGTCCGCCACGACAGCCCGGTCTGCTTGCGGAACCTGGCCGCGTTGGCGACCGCCCTGGCCAGGCTGCTGATCCGGCCGGACTTCTCCAGGTGCTCGACCAGGTCCGAGCGCAGCACCCGGTGGGGCAGGCCGTCGACGCGCGTGGTCACGACCGTGCCGTTGAGGTCCCGTTGCAGGTAGGCCTGTTTGACGGCGTCGGGGACCGTGCTTTCCCGGGTGAGCAGGAACCGCGTGCCCATCGCGATCCCGGCCGCGCCGTAGGCGAGCGCGGCGGCGAGACCACGTCCGTCGAAGAATCCACCGGCCGCGACCACCGGGATGTCGACGGCGTCGAGCACGCTCGGGAGCAGCAACGTCGTCGCGACGCCGCCGGTGTGGCCGCCGCCCTCGCCGCCCTGGACGATCACCGCGTGGGCGCCCCACTGCGCGACCTTCTCCGCGTGCCGGGCGGCTCCGATCGACGGGATGACGACGACCCCGGCGTCGGTCAGCTTCGCGATCATGTCCGGTTTCGGGGCCAGCGCGAAGGACGCGACCTTGACCTGCTCGCGGATGAGCAGGTCGATCCGTTCCGGCGCGTCGTGGGCGTCGGCGCGGAGGTTCACGCCGAACGGTGCCGTGGTGCGGGACCGGGTCTCCTTGACGGCGGCTTCGAGCTCCGGGTAGGTCATGGTGGCCGACGCGAGGATGCCCAGCCCGCCGGCCTCCGCCGTCGCCGACACCAGCCGCGGCCCGGCGACCCAGCCCATCCCGGTCTGCACGACCGGGTGCCGGATGCCGACCAGGTCGGTCAACGCTGTCCTCACTGCGGCACCTCCCGGTCCCGCTTGCCGTCCGGGTCGAGCGTCGTCCGGATCAGCTCCAGCTCCTCGTCGGTGGGCAGCCGGGTCTCGGTGACGTCGTCGGCGGTGAGCGGGAACGCGGTCTGCTTCTGCACCTCGTCGACCGAGACCCCGGGGTGCACGGACAGGATGCGCATCGAGTGGTCCGGCGTGCCGAAGTCGAGCACGGCGAGGTTCGTGACGACGCGGTGGATGTCGTGGAACGGCCCGGCGGCCCGGTTGTACCCGACCCCGGACACCACGTCGACCGCCTCGACGAGCACGCGCGTGCTGTGCCGCGGCACCCAGTAGCTGGTGCGGTGGTTGACGGTGTTGCCGGGCGCGCCCCGAAAGCCCAGGAGCTGCCGGGTGGGGCGGGCGTGGTCGCCGATCGCGGAGATGTTCTGGTTGCCGAACCGGTCGACCTGGTTCGCGCCCATCACGACGTGCCGGCGGCCGTGCGCGACGACGTCGAACACCTTCCGGTACGGCAGCCAGCCCTCCACAATGGACTCGGGCGTGAGCAGGAACGCCTCGCCGTCGCTCAGCAGCAGGTCGGGCTCGGTGGTGAGGCGGGCGAGCTTCGCGCCGAGCGACGGGATGAGACCCATCGGGCTGGCGAGCGTCTCCCCGGCGCCGGCGAACAGGTCGGCGCAGGCGGTGACGCAGACCTCGGCCCTCGTGACGTCGCTCATCCCAGCAGCCTCTCGCAGAAGGCGAGCCACTTCTCCAGGTCGGCGGCCGCGGTGGCGTACTCGCGCTGGAGGGCCTCGTCGCGGCCGTAGTCGGGGACGCAGCTCGTGAAGCCCGCGCCACCCGGTGCCTCCACGACGCCGTCGACCATCATGCGGTTGAGCAGCAGGGTCTGCGGTGGTCCCTCGAACGTCTCCACGATCCGCTCGCACGACACGTAACGGCGGTCCGCGGCCAGGCAGAACAGGTCGTCGAAGTACGGGTCGGGCCCGAGGTACTGGGCGTTGCCGTGCTTGTCGGCGCGGTTGAGGTGGACCAGCGCCACGTCGAGCTCGAGAGCGGGCATGGCGACGAGCTCCTCGCCGTCGTCGTAGGGCGACCGCACGGTCTTGATCTCCGGCGCGTACCGGAGCACGTCGGAACCGAGGCCCGCCCTGATCGGCAGGAACGGCA
>NZ_DASVFL010000186.1:0-17092 GCF_036380075.1 Lentzea sp.
TGGAGAACCGCGGCTTCGTGCGCCGGGTCGAGTCGGGGGCCGCCGGCCGCCGCACCGGGCTCCGCCTCACCCCGACTGGACGGCGCACCGCGGAGGGTGCCGTGCTGCGTCATGGCGACAACATCCGTCGCCACTTCCTCGACCGGCTCTCTGCCGACCAGGCCGCCACGTTGCGGGCGTGGAGCAGTCAGATGGCCGGCCGCGACTAGCGTCAGCCGGTACCCGTTTTCAGGAATCGGTCAGACGCGTCCGATGTGTGTCAGCAGACGCCACCACTGGTCGTCGTCAGCGCAGAAACTGAGCTCCCTCGACGCTCTTGTGGTCGCACAGCACGACTTGCCCGAAGCACGGGCCGTCGCTGAGGCGGAGCAACTCAAGGTAGTCCGCGGGAGCGTCCGTTCCACAAGCGCCCAACGGGCACCAGCCGTCACGCCACCCACTTGCCTGAGTGGAATGTGTCGGTGTACTTTCTCCTCAGGCAAGTACTTTCCCAAGGAGGATGAGATGGCGCACACGGACCTGCAGCCAGCACGAACTCCGACGCGACCGCAGGTGGAGGGCCTGCCGGTGTGGTACTTCGTCCTCGCCGGTGCGCTGGTGGCGAGCTACGACATCAGCCAGCAGTTCAGCGCGGCCCACCCCGCGGTCGCACTCCTGCCCCTGGCGCTCGCCGCGGCGCACATCGCGCTGTGGTTCACGGTCCTCTCGCGCCGCCGCGAGTTCATCCGGTCGGTGTGGCGCTCGAAGCAGGCGCGTCTGCTGGCCGTGCTGCTGTTCGCCGTGCGGCTGGGGCTCCAGTTCGTCCTGACGAAGGCGCTGGACGAGGCGGCGCCGCTGCACAGCTACGCGCACCTGGTGATGGGGCTCGTGCTCATGGTCCTGACCACGGCGGGCGCCTGGTTTGACCAGTGGCTGATCCTGCGCACCCTGCGCAAGGACGAGAACCAGACGGAGGCGAACTGACCATGACCGAACCGACGCCCGAAGAGGCGGCAGCGGCGCTGCACACCGTCCGCCAGGGCAAGGACCAGGTGGTCAGGTCCGCGGTCGGGTCGCGGTGGCTGTGGATCGGCAGCGGTCTGGCGCTCTTCGCCTACTGCGTGGCCATCGACCTCGTGCCCGCCGTGCGGGACTGGCTCCTCTGGCCGTTCCTGCTCGTCTGCCTCGCCGTGTCGTTCGGGTTGCGCACGCGGGCGGGCGGCACGCTCCTCGGGCGGCGCGTCGCCGTGTCGAACCGCAGCCTGTCGGTCGGGCCCGGGTGGCGGCTGCTGCGGATGGTGCCGGTTCTCGCGATCGGGATCGTCGGCGCGTTGCTGATCGCGTGGCTGCGGGTGCCGCACGCCACCATCTACTATGGTGCGCTGGCCTCGCTCTACGTGATGTTCCTCGGGCCGAGGTTCCAGCTGTGGTTGTTGCGCAGGCAGGACGAGGTGAGTGGTGGCCGAGCTTGACCAGCTCCTGCTGGACCCGACGCGACTGGCCATCGTCTCGCTGCTGACCGCGGCGGAGTGGGCCGAGTTCGGGTTCGTCCGGGACTCGGTGGGGCTCTCCGACTCCGCACTGTCCAAACAGGTCACGACGTTGTCCAGGAGCGAGTACGTCGAGGTCCGCAAGGGCTACGTCAACAAGCGGCCGCGGACGTGGCTCAACCTCACCGAATCCGGCCGTGCGGCGCTGAGCGCGCACATCTCGGCGTTGCAGGCAATCGCCGAGAGGGCACGGGCGGACGGCGCGAGCCACCCCCGCGGCTAGAGCCCCGGGCTAGAGCCCCAGGCGTTGCTGCTCGGCCTGCACCACACGCTGCTCCACCGACACCGCCGAGTCCAGCGCACTGGCGTGGGAGTGCTTCGTGTCGCTCTCGCGGGCGTAGTGGTCGAACAGCAGGGTCTTGTGGTCGCGGATCTCCTGCACGCGGGCGTCCACGCTGTCCTTGACCAGCAACCGGTGCACGTGCACCTTGCGGACCTGGCCCATGCGGTGGCACCGGGCGATGGCCTGGTCCTCGGTGCTCGGCTTCCACTGCGGCTCGGTGATGATCACCACGGACGCGGCCTGGATGTTGAGGCCCACGCCGCCCGCCTCGATCTGGGCCACCAGCACCGCGTGGTCCTCGGCCGCCGTGAAGTCGTCCACCAGCCGCTGGCGGGCCTCCGCCGACGTCGCGCCGGTCAGCGGGCCGAAGACGCCGACGTGGTTCGCGACCGCGTCCAGCACGTCGTGGAAGTACGAGAACACCACGACCTTCCAGCCGTTGTCCCGCGACTCCTCGACGATCTCCAGCAGCCGCGCCAGCTTCGCCGAACCGGTGGGCGTGCCCGGCGCGTAGGCGGCGCGGCGCATCGCCATCAGGTTGCCCTCGCGCACCGCGTCGAAGTAGGCACCGCGGTCCTGCTTGCCGAACTCGACCCAGTCCTCCACCTCCAGCAGCTCCGGCAGCTCCCCCAGCACGTCCTCCTGGTTGCGCCGCAGGTAGACCGGGGCGACGACGCGGCGGAACGCCTTCGCCCCCACCACGGCGTCGGTGGCGCCCGTGCGGGCCGCGACGCTCGGCTGGAGGTAGGCGACCAGGTTGCGGAACTCCTCGACGCGGTTCTCCATCGGCGTGCCGGTGAGCAGCACGGCCCGTTCCGCGCGCTGCACGATCTTGTTGACGGCCTGGGAGCGTTGCGTGTCCGGGTTCTTCACGTAGTGCGCCTCGTCGACCACGACCAGCGTCGGGCGGAACCTCTTGGGCAGCACCAGTTTCGGCAGCGTGCCGAACGTCGTCACGCCGACGCCGCCCTGCGCCAGCCACTCGCCGACCGCGTCGTCGCGGCCCGCGCCGTGCATCCGGTGCGGCACGAGGTCGCTGTGCCGGGCGATCTCGTTGACCCAGTTGACGACGACGCTCGCCGGGCAGACCACCAGGAAGCCGCGCCGCCCGCCGGCGGCGAGGCTCGCCATCACCGCGACGGCCTCGATCGTCTTGCCCAGCCCCATCTCGTCGCCGATGATCACGCGCTTGCGGGCCAGCGCGAACTTGGCCCCGAACACCTGGTAGCCGCGCAGCGACACCTTCAGCAGGCTCGTGTCGAGCGGGGTCGCGTCGACCTCGTGCTCGATCTCGGCGGGGACGAACCCGTGGGCGGCGCTGCGGTCGGGAACGGCGCCCGCACCGGTGAGGTCGGCGAGCACGGTGTTGTAGGCGGCCGCGTCGAGCTCGTAGTCGCGCCACAGCGCGCGGTGGTCGAGGTCCGGCACGCGCAGCTGCTTGCCGACCGCGCGCAACGCCGCCGCGTCGCGGCTGGCGAGCAGCGCCTCGATCCGGCCGAGCGAGTCGAGGGCGGACTGCCGCTTCTTCCGCGAGGAGAAGAACATCCGCAGCCGGCTCCACGCGCGGGTGGCGGCGCGCACGTCGGCGTCGACCCTGCCCAGGACGTCCCCGAGCGCCTCCCCCAGCGGGCCGACGAGCTGGTTCGCCCTGCGCAGCTTGGAGATCAGCTGGAGCAGCTCGGTCTGGGCGCGGTCGGCGCGGTCGGGGTTCAGCCGGACGGTCGTGTCCCGCGTGATGCCGTCGACGACGGCCCGGGCGGCCCGCACGATCTGCTCCGCGGACTGACGGCCGACGCCGGGCACGCCGTCGAGCTGTTCGGGCCGCGCGCGGGCGACGTCGGCGACGGTCCGGTACCCGGCGTCCTTCAGCGTGCTGAGCCGCAGGTTCGGCCCGGTGTCGCGGAGCCTGTCCACCGGCGTGGTCCTGAGCTGCTCGGCCACCAGCGAGTCCCGCACCGCCCGGTACTGCGCGGCGGCGAGCGCCAGCAGCCGTTCCGGTTCCGCGCGCACCCCGGCCGCTTCGGCGCGGAACGCCTCCGCGGCGGCCAGCAGTGCGCGAGCAGGCTTACCGACCATCGACGAGGCGTCCACCCGTGTCCTTTCGTCAGGCGGTCCGCAGAGTACCCAGACCGGACCCGCTTTCAGACGTCGGAGCCGGGATGCGCCGACCGGGGGGTGTCCGGTCTGTGCTCGCCTCCAGCGCGGGGGAAGATCGGAGGAGGGGTTCCCCGGCCAGGTGGAGGTGGCGAGCCGTGAGCGGTGACGACTGGGTGTTCGGCTTCGGGTCCAACTCGTGGGAGGACCTCGTCGGCAAGCTGTTCGGCGGCCTCGGCGGGCCCCCGTCCGCGACGAGGCGCACCGACCACTACGGGCGCGACCTCACCGCCGCGGCGCGCGACGGCCTGCTCGACCCGGTGATCGGCCGCGACGACGTGGTCGACGAGGTGCTCGAGGTGTTGTCCAGGCGCACCAAGAACAACCCCGTCCTGGTCGGCGATCCCGGGGTGGGCAAGACCGCGATCGTCGAGGGCATCGCGGCGCGGATCGCGAACGGCGACGTGCCCGCCACGCTCAGCGGGCGGCGGCTGGTCTCGCTGGACCTCGCGGGCATGGTGGCCGGGGCGAAGTACCGGGGCGAGTTCGAGGAACGGCTCGGGGGCGTGGCCGAGGAGGTGGCCGCGTCGGACCGGATGGTGGTGCTGTTCATCGACGAACTGCACACCGTCGTGGGCGCGGGCAGCGCCGAGGACTCGCCGATGGACGCCGCGAACATCCTCAAGCCCCTGCTCACGTCCGGGCGGCTGCAGGTGATCGGGGCGACGACGGCCGAGGACTACCGCCGCCACATCGCGAAGGACGCCGCGTTCGAGCGGCGGTTCCAGCCCGTGCACGTCGCCGAGCCCTCCCCCGCCGAGACGATCACCATCCTCCGCGGCCTGCGCGAGCGGTACGAGAAGCACCACGGGGTGCGGATCACCGACGAGGCGGTCGTGTCCGCGGTCGAGCTGTCGGCCCGCTACGTCACCGACCGGTTCCTGCCGGACAAGGCGGTCGACCTGGTGGACCGCGCGGCGGCGCGCGTCCGGTTGCGGGACAAGGCCCCGATGCCCCCGGACGCCACGGGGCTCGAACAGCGGGTGAGCCGGCTGGAACGGGAGCAGGACGCCGCCGGGGCCGAGGACGTGCCGTTCCTGCGGGACGAGCTGCGCCGCGCGGTCGCGGAGCTGGAGGCCGCCCGTGCCGCGCTGGCCGCCGCGCCGCGGGTCGGGCCGAACGACGTCGCCGAGGTCGTGTCGCGCAGCACGGGCATCCCGGTCGCGCAGCTCACCGAGGCCGAACGGCACCGGTTGCTGCACCTGGAGGACCACCTGCACCAGCGGATCGTCGGGCAGGACGAGGCGGTCGAGGCGGTGGCCGACGCGGTCCGCCAGGGCAGGGCGGGCCTCAAGCACCCGAACCGGCCCATCGGCTCGTTCCTGTTCCTCGGACCGACCGGGGTGGGCAAGACCGAGGTCGCGCGGGCGCTGGCGGAGGCGCTCTTCGGCTCGCCGGACCGGCTGATCCGGTTCGACATGAGCGAGTTCGGGCAGCAGCACACCGTCTCGCGGCTGATCGGCGCGCCGCCGGGGTACGTCGGCTACGAGGACGCGGGCCAGCTCACCGGGGCGGTCCGGCGCGTGCCGTACTCGGTGCTGCTGCTGGACGAGATCGAGAAGGCGCACTCCGACGTCTTCAACACCCTGCTGCAGGTGCTCGACGCGGGCAGGCTCACCGACTCCCAGGGCCGCACCGCCGACTTCGCCAACACCGTGATCATCATGACCAGCAACATCGGTGCCGACCAGCTGCTCGCCGCGGCCACCTCGGGCGTCGAGGTGGAGCAGCTGCGCGGACCGCTGATGGCCGCCGTCCGCCGGTCCTTCCGGCCGGAGTTCGTCAACCGGATCGACGAGATCATCCTGTTCCGCGGCCTCGACCGCGCCCAGCTGCGGCAGATCACCGCGCTGCTGCTCGACCGCACCCGGCAGCGGCTGCGCGAGCAGGGCATCACGCTGGAGGTGGACGACCTGGCCGTCGACTGGCTCGCGGCCAGGGGACACGAACCCGAGCACGGCGCCCGGCCGTTGCGCCGCACCATCGCCAAGGAGCTCGACCGGCGGCTGTCCCGCGCACTGCTCGCCGGTGAGCTGCGGAGCGGCCAGCACGTCGTCGTGACGGTCGTCGACGAGGGCTTGGCGCTGACCGTCACCGACGCCCCCGGCTGAGCGCTGCACGGACGTGGATTTCGCGCGCTCTTTTTCGACGGCGGAGTATTCTACCGATTTCATTTAATCAGTGACTGATACATTTGCTCTCCGTATCAAATGGTTCATTCGTCGGCGTGGAATCATCCATTCGCGCCGTCAATCGCAATCATGTCGCTACTCTCCGAATCAGGGAGGTAGTTCATGGTTGAGGGGGAAACTGCGGCCGATGGCGAGGATTACGACGCCCGGCTCGCCGAGCAACACCGCCGGCTCGCGCTGGCGAGAGCGGGGTACACACCGCCCGCGCCGGAGCCGTACGAGCTCGAGGACTCGGTCGGCACGGCTCCCGGTGTGCGGGTCGTGGCGCGCAACCGCCGCATCTGGTCCGTGGAGATCGACCCCAGCATGATCGGGCACCCGCCCGCTTCGGTGTCGGAGTGGGTGATGGAGGCCGTCAACGCCGCGCTGACGCAGTCGTTGACCGACACGCCCGGTGCCGGTGACCCCGGGCCGGACCTCGCCGCGCTGGGTCAGCAGCTGGCGGACTTCACCCGGCAGGGCGGCGAGACGCTGCTGCGGATCCAGGGCCTGCTCGAGGAGTCGATGGCGAAGACGGGCATCAAGGGCGACAGCACGCCCCAGTACGTCGACTACCTGTTCCAGGACGCGATGAACGTCGTGAGCTCCGCGCACGCCTGGCTGGCGGTCGACCCGCCGCCGATGGTCGTCGGCGAGGGCAGCGACGAGGCGAACGAGGTCAACGCCGCCGTCGCGAGCGGCCGGCTGTACTCGCTGCAGCTGACGCTCGTCGCGGTGCAGTTCTCGCCCGCGGAGCTCGCGCAGGCGCTGACCCTGGCGATCAACACCGCGATCGACGAATGGGAGCGCCAGGCGGCCGCCGCCGACCGGCCCGCGCTGGACGTGGCGACGTTGCAGCAGATCAGCGACCAGGCCGAGAAGGTTCGCGCGCAGAGCATGCAGCACCTGCGCGACTACACGACGAACCTCACCTCGATCATGCGCACCATCGACTAGGGAGTGGACACGATGTCCGGGATGCAAGTGAACGCCGAGATGATCGGCGGGTCCGCGCAACAGATCCTGGGGACCGGCGACTCCCTGACGGGGGACATCGCCGCGTTCCGCAGCCAGGTCGACGCGCTGTCCGGCGCGTTCGGCGGAGACGAGCTCGGCTCGGCGCTGGGCACGATCTACCAGATGGTCTCCGAGGCCGCGTTCGAGTCGTTCGAGGACAACGCCGACGGCCTCGCCGAGATCGGCCGCAACCTGCAGGGCATGGCCGACGACTACACGACCGTCGAGACCGCCAACCAGGGCATGTTCCAGGAGCTGACGGGAGGTCTGGGATGACCACCGGCATGATGCTGCCACCGGAGCTGTCCGGTCTGCTCAACGCGCTGGGCTTCAACTGGCCCGAGAGCGACGAGGGCAAGCTCTTCGACCTCGGCGGTCTCTGGACGGGTTTCGCCGACCGGCTCGGCCCGGCCGCGGCCACCGCCGACGGGCACGCCCAGCAGGTGCTGGGCGGCAACTCCGGCGCGGCCGTCGACGGTTTCAAGGCGTTCTGGACCGACGGCGAGTCGCCGAAGCAGAACCTCGACGACGGCGCCACCGCTTCGTCGCTGATCGGCGCGGGGCTGTACGTCTGCGCGGGTGTCGTCGTCGCCCTCAAGATCGCGGTCGTCGTGCAGCTGACGATGCTCGCCATCCAGATCGCGCAGGCGATCGCGACCGCGGTGCCGACGTTCGGCGCCTCGCTGCTGGAGATCCCCATCTTCAAGGAGATCACCTCGATCCTCCTCGACCAGGCGATCGACCTCGCCATCAGCCAGGTGCTCAATGCCTAAGGTCAAGAAGTCCAAGGCGAACAAGACCATCTCCGGCGCCGGGGTCTTCAACCCCATCGGCACGAAGCTGCGCACCGCGAAGCGCCCCGCCGGCAACAACGTCCAGCCGCTCGACGTCGACTCCTACGCCAACCTCAAGAAGCGCGAGAAGGTCGGCGACAACCTGGAGCACGACCACATCCCGTCGTCGGCCGCCCTCAAGCGCGCCGAGGAGAAGCGCCTCGGCCGCAAGCTGACCAAGCAGGAGGCCGACGCCCTGCACAACAAGGCGAACGCCATCGAGGTGCCGAAAGGCGTCCACGCCAAGAGCGACACCTTCCGCGGCAAGAACACGAAGAAGCAGATCGAGGACGACGCGGCCGACCTCAGCAAGGCCGCGAACAGGGACTACGCTACGACCCGCAAGAACCTCCTCGCGCACGGCTACTCGGCCAAGGACGTCGACGCGGCTCTCGACAAGCTGAAGGCCGAGAACCGAAAGAAGGGCATATGACCACGGTTTCCGGTGAGATCACCGTGCTGCTGGACGTGCTGGGCCACCGCCAGGGCGACAGCCGCATCCTCGACGCGATCGTCCTGGTAGGACCGAAGATGGAGGTCAGCGAGTACGACTTCGACGGGGAGAAGTCCACGTACTTCGTCTTCAAGGACGCCGGTACCGAGCTGCTCTTCGAGGACGACGTGCTGGCCTCGGTCATGGTGCGGACCCAGCCCGACCCCGAGGACGAGACCTACGGCCAGTACCCGCGTCCCGGCGCGCTGGTGGAAGGGCTTCCCGCCACCGCCACCCGCGGCGAGGTCACGGCGTTCCTGGGCACCCCGGAACGCACCGGGCCCAGCTTCGACCGGTACCAGGCCAACGGCCACTACCTGCACTTCGAGTACGGCTCGAACGACCGGGTGGCCCGGATCTCCGCGCTGCTCGAGGCGGTCTGAGCCCCGGCAGGCAGCCAGGTGGACTCACGGACGGGCCCGTCATCTCCTCGGTGGCGGGCCCGTTCCCTGTCCGCACGATGCGTGACCGGGCACCGCTCGTCCGGCCGCTATGCCGGGAGCGGGGCGCTTGAGAGCATTTCTGCGTCCGACGAAACAGGGGGATGTCGTGCGCGAAGGCACCGATGTGGTCATCCTGGGCGCCGGCATCGCCGGAACGGTCCTCGCCGCGGTGCTGGCGCGCGGCGGGGCGAGGGTCGAGGTGCTGGACGCCGGCAGGCACCCGAGGTTCGCCATCGGCGAGTCCACCATTCCGCACACCTCGACCCTGTTCCGGCTGCTCGCGGAACGCTACGACGTGCCGGAGATCAAGCACCTGGCCACGTTCCACGGCGCCCGCGCGCACGTCTCGGCCAACCACGGCATCAAGCGGGGCTTCAACTTCCACTGGCACGAGCCGGGAGCGCGGCAGGACCCGGAGCTGGCGCACCAGCTGCCGATCCCGAGCATCATGCACACCGAGACGCACTTCCTGCGCGCCGACCTCGACCACTGGGTGATGCGGGTGGCCCGCAAGTACGGCGCCGTGGTGCGCGAGGGCGTCCGCGTGACCGGTGTCGGCCTCGGCGAGTCCGGTGTCACGGTGACGACCGACGACGGCGCGACGGTGCGGGCCCGGTTCATCGTCGACGCCGGCGGGTTCCGGTCCGTGCTGGCGTCCCAGCTGGACCTGCGCGACGAGCCGTGCCGGTTCCGCCACCACTCCCGGTCGATGTTCACGCACATGGAGGGCGTGGTGCCGTGGGAACGGATCGCGGCGTGCAACCCCGGTCCGGTGCGCGGCAGCCAGTCCACCCTGCACCACGTCTTCGACGGCGGCTGGATCTGGGTGATCCCGTTCGGCAACCACCCCAGGGCGGGCAGCGACCTGGTCAGCGTCGGCATGACCGTCGACCCGCGCAAACACCCCCGCCGCGACGTGCCGGCCGGGCAGGAGTTCCGCGAGTTCATCAGCGCCTTCCGGACATCCGCGACCAGTTCGCGCACGCCCGCCCCGCCCGCGACTGGGTCGCCACCGGCCGCCTCCAGTACTCGTCGTCGCGCACGACCGGCCACCGGTGGGCGCTCGCGATGCACGCCGCCGGGTTCCTCGACCCGCTGTTCTCCCGCGGTCTGTCGTTCACCATGGACTGGGTCAACGCGTTCGCCTGGCGCCTGCTGGACGCATTGCGGGAGAACGACTTCTCCGTCGAGCGGTTCGCTCCCGTCGAACGGCTGACCCGCGAGCTGCTCGACTACAACGACGGCCTGGTCGCCAACGCGTTCACGTCGTTCAGCTCGTTCGAGCTCTGGGACGCGTGGGTGCGCATCTGGGCGCTCGGCGAACAGCTCGCGCTGTTCGAGTGCAACCGCAGCTACGCGCTCTTCCGGGCCACCCGTGATCCCGCTGTGCTGCAACGGCTGGAGAGCGTGGCACCGCACGGTTCGCTGCCGGACATTCCCGAGGTGCGGAAGTTCTTCGCTTGGGCCTACGAGCAGGCCGGTGCCGTCGCCGAGGGGCGCAAGTCGCCGCAGGAGGTGGCCGCCCTGCTGCTGAAGGGCATGGCGGACGCCAACTTCTCACCACCGGGGTTCGGCATCGTCGACCCCGCGAACCGGTTCTTCACCGCCACTCCCGCGCGGATCCCCGGCGTGCTGCGGTGGGCCGTCCGGGACGCCCCGGAGGAGATCGGGCGCAACCTCACGCACGCGATCAGGCTGTTCGCGGCGATCCGGTTGCACCCCTCCGAGTTCAGCGTCGCCGAGGAGGTGAGGCAGGTGCTGGCGCGGATCCCGGTGCTGGGCCGGGGGTGGCGCGGAGCGTCCTGACCCACCGCGGCGGCCGCGGTCAGCGCAGCGGCGCGTTGACGTCGCTGATCATCGCTCCCACCGACTCGCGCAGCGCGGGCAACGGCGCGGCCGCGGCCGTCGCCGCTTCGGCCGGTGCCGCCGGGACCGGGCCGGGCACCGGGTGGACCTCGGTCTCGTTCGGCAGCGGGAGACCGGGGCACGTGACGGCGCCCGGCCGCGAGTTGTGCAGCAGGAACACGTTCACCATGCCGTCGACGCACGGGTTGCCCTCGAAGCCGTACTGGCCGTGGAACGGGCTGTCCGCCACCGAGACGAGGCTGACGCCCGGTGCGGCGCGGACCGCCGACCTCGCCTGCTCGTACCCGGTCTGCGGGTCGAGCTCGCCCTGCACGACCAGCACCCGGCCGGCCACCTCCGCCGACAGCGACGGCAGGTCCTGGCGCGGGGCGTCGGACCAGAAGGCGCACGGCTCGCTCAGGCCGTACTGCCAGCCGAAGAGCGGGAACTGCGGACCCTGCCGGTCGGAAAGCCGCTTGTACCAGGCCTCCGAACGGGTCGGCTGGTCACCGCAGGCCACGGCGTAGCGGGTCGCCGGAAAGGCGCGGTAGTCCGCCGGGTCGTCGGCCAGCACCCGTGCCACGACGGCCGGTGTCAGCGAGGCGAACGGGACGCCGAAGACCGCGCGGGACCTCGTGTCCAGTTCCGGCGCGAGACCGGAGGTGTTCGCGGGCGAGGTGATCTCGCCGTTGGCGCCCTTCACCCCCAGCACGAACACGACCGCGCCCAGCACCCAGCGGAGGTGCGAGCCCATGCCTGTGAAGATCGCGTCGAACTGGTCGGGGCTCGTGCCGGCGTCGGCGAAGAAGCGGCGGGCGCGTTCGAAGTTCGCGGCGGCGACCTCGGGCGTGGCGCCCACGTCGTCCGGGAACTGCCTCGTCATCCACGGCAGGAAGGAGCTCTCGAACAGCCGCTGGTTGATCTGCGGCCACGCCTCGAACGCGGCCTGGAGACGTCCCTGGAAGTTCGTACTGGAGTCGAGCACGACCTTGCCCGCGCTGCGCGGGAACAGCGACGCGTACTTCGCGCCCAACCACGTTCCGTACGAGTAGCCGAGGTAGTCCAACGTGGACTCGCCGAGGAGAATCCTGATGAGCTCCATGTCGTGCGCGGTCTGCCAGGTCGTGAGGTACGGGGCGATCGCCTTGCTCTGGCACGACTCCGCGACCGCGCGCGGCAGCTTCAGGTGCTCGGCGACGCTGCCGGCGGACCGGTCGCGGGCGTCGAGGTCGGTGCGCTGCGACAGGCGGCCGGCGGGCACCTCGCACGTCTCGGGCCGCTGTTCCGGCGCGGTCCCGCCCTCCTGACCGGTGCCGCGCGGGTCCATGCCGACCACCGCGTACCGCTCGTGGAGCTGCGGCTGGACCGCGGCCAGCGCACCGGGCAGGGACGTGCCCTGGCCGCCGGGACCGCCGGGGTTGGTCAGCAGCGAACCGAGGTGCTCCCCGGACGCGGCGACGCGGCTGATCGGGACGACGAGGTCCCTGCCCGCGTCGGGAGCGGCCCAGTCCCTGGGCACGGTCACGAGGGCGCACTCGGCGGGCAGCGCGCCCGGTTGCGGGGTGAAGGCGCAGGCGCCCCAGCTGAGCTGCTGTCCGGCGTACCGGGCGAACGGGTCGGCGGCGGCACCCGCGGGCATCGCGGTGGCGGCGAGGACCAACGAGGTGATGACGGGCACCACGGCGGCGGAGGTTATGCGCACGGCGGTCCTTTCGCGACAGGGATCCGGGCGCCACCCATCCGACCAGCCGGCTCGACGCGGTGTCCACGGCAGCTCGTACTTTCGGCCAGGGTCGGGTTGTCCCCGCCGCACCAGGGCTGTTTCCGGCCGGAATGCGCACGGCAGTTCACGATGATGAACAACGCGATTGTTCACGAGTGTGACCAGCGAAAAACGGCCCATTCGGTTTGTGATCGACTCCACGTGCCACGACCTGGCTGTTCGACTGAATTCGACCGGCGGGGCGAGAATTCCGCCGTTGACGCCACTGGAAGAACGCTCTTAGCATCCGACGGGAATCCGCCGCGAATCTGCCGATGAATTCCATTCACCGGTGTCGAGAAGTGGAGTCCTCATGGGCATTTCGGAGCATCGCGGGCGCTGGTCCCGGCGCCGCCGCGTCCGCGCCGGCCTGGCGTCGGGTGGTGCCGTCGTCGCGCTGGTCACCGTGCTCGCGGCGTGGCCCGGCATGGCCGCCACCGCGAACGCCGCGGGCACCTACGTGGTGAAGAACGCCGGCAGCGGCCAGTGCCTCGACGCGGGACCGAGCCCGTCGAGCGGGACGCAGCTGCGGCAACAGGCGTGCGCCGGCCAGGAGTGGGTGCTGACCGACGTGAGCGGCGGAGTGCGGATCACCTCGGGCGGCCTGTGCGTCGGTGTGCGCGACGCGTCGACCAGCGCGGGCAAGCCGGTGCAGCTGGAGACGTGCACCGGTGCGACGAGCCAGGTCTGGGCGCTGACCGCGAGCGGCACGAACCACCGGCTGGTCAACGCCAACGGCGGCAAGTGCCTCAACGTGCAGGACAACGCGACGACGCCGGGTGCGTTGGTGCAGACGAACTCCTGCGACAGCGCCGCCACCAAGCAATGGACGCTTACCCCGTCCGGCGGCCCGACCAGCACGACCACGTCCACCACCACGACGACCACGACGACCGGCACGCCGCCCGCCAACGCGCTGTACGTGTCGCCGACCGGTCGTGACGGCGCCTCCGGCACGATCTCCGACCCGACCACGCTGACGTCCGCACTCCCCCGCGTGGCCGCGGGCGGCACGATCTTCCTGCGCGGCGGCACCTACAGCCTCTCCCAGACGGTGACGATCCCGGACACCAACAACGGCACCGCGGGCGCGCGCAAGAAGCTGACGGCCTACCAGGGCGAGAAGCCGGTGCTGAACTTCTCGGCGCAGACCGAGGACCCCGCGAACCGGGGCCTGGCCGTGAACGGCTCGTACTGGCACGTGTACGGCATCGTCGTCGAACGCGCCGGTGACAACGGCATCTTCGTCGGCGGCAGCAACAACGTCTTCGAGCGCACGATCACCCGCTACAACCGCGACACCGGACTGCAGCTGTCCAGGAAGCTGTCCACCACGCCGAAGGAGCAGTGGCCGTCCTACAACCTGGTGCTCAGCGCGGAGTCGCACGACAACGCCGACTCCGACGGGGAGGACGCCGACGGGTTCGCCGCCAAGCTGACCGTCGGGCCCGGCAACGTGTTCCGCTACTCCGTGTCGCACAACAACATCGACGACGGCTGGGACCTCTACACCAAGTCCGACACCGGCCCCATCGGCGCCGTCACCATCGAGGACTCGCTGGCCTTCCAGAACGGCACCCTGAGCAACGGCGGCCAAGCCGGCAACGGCGACCGCAACGGCTTCAAGCTCGGCGGCGAGGACATCGGCGTCAACCACACGATCAGCCGCACGATCTCCTACGGCAACGGCAAGCACGGCTTCACCTACAACCGCAACCCCGGCTCCATGACGGTGTCGAACAACCTCGCCATCGACAACGGCGAGCGGAACTTCACCTTCGAGGCCGGCAGCTCGGTGTTCCGCACCAACACCTCCTGCCGCGGCGGCAGCGGGTCCAACGACAAGGTGGTCGGCAACTCCGACTCCTCCAACCAGTTCTGGTCGGGCACCAACGGATCGCGCTGCTCCGCCTACACCGGCGCCCTCGGCTGGTCGTTCGCCTCGGACGGCAAGCTGGTCGTCACCCTCGGCGGCAGGACGGTCGCGCTCTAGTCACCGGCACATCGTCGAATGCCCGTCGAACACCATTCGACGGGCATTCGACCACACCGCGATATTGTTATCGCTAACCCAGCTGCACTTGCCGACAGCATCATTGCGTTGAGCATCAGCCATGCCACATAGTGTTAACGCTCACGTCCGGTGCCTCTCAATGGTGCAAGGAGCCGGTTCATGCGTTTCTCCCTGCCGCGCGCTCTCCGCTCGTTCCGAAAGCGCGCACTGATCGTCGTCGTGGCCGCGCTGGCCGCGGCGGGTGTCGTCTCGACCGGTCCGGCGGCCTCCGCCGCCGGACCCGTGCCGCACTACCTGATGACCGCGTTCACGAACAGCAGCGAGTCGAACATGTACGTCTACGACTCGGCGAACGCGACGGGTTTCACCCAGGTGAAGGCCAACGCCTACACGCCGCCGTCCGGCCTGATCCGCGATCCCAGCGTCCTGCGGCACACCGACGGCTACTACTACATCGTCTACACGACGAACTGGACCGGCGACACGATCGGCTTCGCCCGCAGCACGGACTACGTGAACTGGACGTTCCTGCGCAACGTCCGGGTCGGGCTCAACGGCGCCACGGGCAGCACGTGGGCCCCCGAGTGGTTCAAGGACTCCGACGGCAGCGTGCACGTGGTCTTCTCCGCGTCCACGGCCGGGACGGCGGGCCAGTTCCGGCCCTACCGGATCACCGCGACCACCGCGGACCTGTCGGCGTGGAGCAGCCCGGTCGCGCTCGGCATCCCGGCCAACTACATCGACAGCTTCCTGGTCAAGGTCGGCGGCACTTACCACAACTTCCTCAAGAACGAGACGACGAAGTACGTCGAGCACGCCACCGCCACGTCGCTGACCGGGCCGTGGACGTTCGTCGGCACGGGCGACTGGGCCGACTGGGGTTCCGGCCTCGAAGGACCGGCGCTGGTGCGGCTGCCCGACGGCCGGTGGCGGATCTACTTCGACCAGTACGGCCAGCGGCGGTACTTCTACGCCGACAGCGCGAACCTCACGAGCTTCGGCGCCAAGACCGAACTGACCGGGCTGTCCGGCACCGCACGGCACTTCACGGTGCTGCGGGAGGACTCCGGCGACGGCACGGCGATCGCGACGGGCGCCCGTTCACTGCGGTCGGTCAACGTGCCGGACCGGTACGCGCGCCACCGCGACAACCTCGGCTACCTGGACCCGGTGAGCTCGTCCAGCGCGCTCTCCGCACGGCAGGACGCCACGTTCACCGTCGTGACGGGCCTGGCCAACGCGAGCTGCTACTCGTTGCGGTCGGTGAACTTCCCGGACCGCTACCTGCGGCACTACGGGTTCCGCGTCCGCCTGGACGTGAACGGCGGTGACGCGTCCTTCGCCCGTGACGCCACGTTCTGCGGCCGGGCCGGCCTCGCCGGGGGCACCTCGTTCGAGTCGTACTCGCACCCCGGCCGCTACCTGCGGCACCAGAACTACGAGCTGCGCGTCGACTGGCGCACCTCCGACTCGGCGTTCGCCGGTGACGCGTCGTTCACCGTCAGCTCACCACTGGCCTGAAAGGACAGTCGATGAAGACCGCCCTCCTCCGCCTGGCCGTGCTGGTGCTCGCGCTCGCGGCGTGGCTGCCGGTGCCGCAGGCGAGCGCGACACCCGCGGTGCGCTACACCAACCCGATCGCGGAGAAGCGCGCGGACCCGCACATCTTCAAGCACACCGACGGTTTCTACTACTTCACCGCGACGGTCCCGGAGTACGACCGGATCGTGCTGCGCCGCGCGACCACGATCCAGGGACTGGCCTCGGCGCCGGAGACGGTGATCTGGCGCAAGCACTCCAGCGGCGAGATGGCCGCGCACATCTGGGCGCCGGAGATCCACTTCATCGACGGGAAGTGGTACGTCTACTTCGCGGCGGGGCGCAGCGACGACGTCTGGCGCATCCGGATGTACGTGCTGGAGAGCTCGAGCGCCAACCCGGTGAGCGGGACGTGGACCGAACGCGGCCGCATCACGACGCCGTGGGACACCTTCTCGCTGGACGCGTCGACGTTCGTGACCAACGGCGTGCGCTACCTGACGTGGGCGCAGCAGGAGCCCGGTATCTCCACGAACTCCAACGTCTACCTCGCCCGCATGGGCGCGAACCCGTGGACGATCACCGGCACGGTCACCCGGCTCACCGTGCCGACGCTCGCCTGGGAGACGCGCGGCTACAAGGTGGCGGAGGGACCGACCGTCCTGCAGCGCAACGGGAGGATCTTCCTCACCTACTCGGCCAGCGCCACCGACGCGAACTACAGCCTCGGCATGCTGACCGCGTCCACCTCCGCGGACCTGCTCAACCCGGCCTCGTGGACCAAGAGCGCCAACCCCGTGTTCGCCACCAACGCCGCGACCGGCCAGTACGGGCCCGGCCACAACTCGTTCACGGTGTCCGAGGACGGCACGAGCGACGTGATGGTCTACCACGACCGCGGCTACCGCGACATCAGCGGCGACCCGCTCAACGACCCGAACCGCCGCACCCGCGTGCAGAAGGTCTACTTCCGGGCCGACGGCACCCCGGACTTCGGCATCCCGGTCGC
>NZ_DASVFL010000187.1:0-5474 GCF_036380075.1 Lentzea sp.
CGTGAAGAAGTACGCCGAAGGGCTCGTCGTGTAGAACTTCACGAGCTGCGCGGCCACGCCGGTGCCGGCCGACACCGCGAGGAACCACAGGCTCATCGTCTGCGAGGCGAACGCGCGCGGTGCCAGCTTCGTCGTCGCCGACAGGCCCACCGGGGAGAGCATGAGCTCGCCGCAGGTCATGATCAGGAACATCACCACGAGCCACAGCGGCGTCACCTTGCCGTCGGCCGCCGAGTTGCTCGCGAAGTACATGAGCACGAACGACAGGCCCACGAGGACCAGCGCGCCCGCGAACTTGCGCGGTGTCGACGGGGCGCGGTTGCCGAGCTTGAGCCACAGCCACGCGAAGACCGGGGCCAGGGCGATGATCATGATCGGGTTGATCGACTGGAACCAGGCGACCGGGAACTCCCAGCCGAACACGTGGTTGTCGACGTGCGAGTCGGCGAACTCCGCGATGACCGAGGCGCTCTGCTCGAAGATCAGCCAGAACATCGCCGCCGCGATGAACAGCGGGATGTAGGCGAGGACGCGCGGCTTCTCCTCCGGCAGCGTCTTCTTGCTGCGCAGCATCACGGTGAAGTAGCCGATGGGCAGCACGATCGACATGATGCTGATCATCAGGATGACGCCCTCGACGTCACCCAGCAGGTACGCGACGACGCCCAGCGCGGCGATCGCCGCCACGACACCGAAGATCAGGCCGTAGATGCGGCCCTTCTCGCTGTGCGGCAACGGGTTCGGCGGCACGGCGGCCGAGCCGCGCAGGTACTTGCGGCCCATCCGGTACTGGACGAGGCCGGCGGCCATGCCGACCGCGGCGACGGCGAAGCCCGCGTGGAAGCCGATGCCCTCCGCCAGGGCGCCGGTGATCAGCGGCGAGACGAAGCCGCCGATGTTGATCGCCATGTAGAAGACGGTGAAGCCGGCGTCGCGGCGCGTGTCGTCCTTGTCGTACAGGCCGCCGACGACGGTGGAGATGTTCGGCTTGAGCAGGCCGGTGCCGATGACGATGAGGATCAGGCCCAGGTAGACGCCCGTGATGCCGATCGGGATGGCCAGCGCGATGTGGCCGCACATGATCAGCACGCCGCCGTAGAACGTCGAGCGCTGGCCGCCCCAGACGCGGTCGGCGAGCCAGCCGCCGGCGACGCCGGACATGTACACCGCTGTGCCGTAGATGGCGACCACCGACAGGGCGAGCGCCTTGTCGACGCCGAGACCGCCCTCGGACACGGCTGTCCACAGGTAGAGGCCGAGGATGGCCTTCATCCCGTAGAACGAGAACCGTTCCCAGAGTTCGGTGAAGAACAGCGTGGACAAGCCTCGGGGGTGCCCGAAGAATCCCTTGTCCTGACCGGAGATGCTGGCGCTAGGGGCGCTCACGCTCATCGTCCTCTCGTGTCAACGATGTCACGGCGGATTGGTGCAGATTACGCCGAACGTTCGTACTGCTAGCAAATCGAGGTTGCGCCCCAGTGGCCCAACTCTCATGTCAGGGTGCGCATTCGAGCGGGGTTTGATGCACTTCCGGGTATGGAGCTGATCCAGGCGCACGGACTGGCGATGACGGAGTTCGACCGGCGGGTGCGGGAGATCGCGCCCGACCAGTGGTCGCTCGGCACCCCCTGCCGGGAGTGGTCGGTCAGAGACCTCGTCGGTCACCTGGTCCACGAGCAGCTCTGGGCACCCGAGCTCCTGGCCGGCTGCACGGTCCGGCAGGTCGGCGACCGGTTCGACCACGACAACCTCGGTGAGGACCCGCTCGTGTCCTGGGTGGTGGCGGCCGCGGCGGCGCGCGAGGCGTGGCTGGAACCGGCCGCGCTGGCGAAGACGGTGAGCGTGTCGTCCGGCGAGCTGGCCGCCGAGGAGTACTGCTGGCAGATGACGGCCGACCTGGCCGTGCACGCCTGGGACCTCGCGCGCTCGATCGGTGCCGACGAACGGCTCGACCCGGAGCTGGCGTCGATGGTCCTGGGGTACGTGGAGGGCACCATCGACGACTGGAGCGGTTCGTCGATGTTCGATTCGCCTGTTCCGGTCGCCGAGGACGCGGACGACCAAACGCGACTGATAGGACTGCTGGGACGTAAGCCCTAGCCCCTTGACGCCGTTCGGCCGCGTTGCGCACAGTGGTGCTCCCGCCGCTTTCAGTCAGGAAAGTTACCTGTCGAAAGAGGAAACGATGCGCAAGCTCGCCCCGGGCTTCTCGCGGTGTCCGCGCTCGTCGCCGGACTGCTCGCGTCCCCCGCCGCCCAGGCCGCCGGTCCGAGTGCCTCCCAGCTGCTCGCGAAGCTCTCGTCGTGCAGCCAGATCTCCAGCGGCAAGTACCGCAGCGACGACGAGACGTCCGCGACCATCCCGGTCTGCGGCAAGAACGGCGCCGTCTGGTACAAGGCCGACCTGGACATCGACTGCGACGGTCAGCGGACCGCGAACTGCAGCGAGAGCACCGACCCGTGGTTCCAGCCCGACACGGCGTTCCACGACTCGAAGGGCAAGCCGCTCGTCGCGGACAAGCTCCCGTACGTCGTCGTGCCCTCGCCCAGCGGCACGTGGGACTACCGCAACTCCGGCATCCAGGGCGGCGGTGTCGTGGCTGTCATCTACAACAACAGGGTCGAGTACGCCGTCGTCGGCGACACGGGCCCGACGAACATCATCGGCGAGGCCTCCTACGCGACCGCCGTGGACCTGGGCATCAACCCGAACCCGGAGAACGGCGGCACGGACGGCCCGGTGCACTACCTCTTCTTCAAGAACTCGAAGGTGTCGCCGATCGAGGACCACGCCAAGGCCACCTCGCTCGGGGAGTCGCTGGCTCAGAAGTTCCTCAACGAGAACTGAGCCCGGGAACCGAGTCCGTCGTGCAGCGCCCCGCTCCGCATCCCCCTCGCCTCCTGCGGGGCGGGGCGCTCCTCCCCCGGTCGCGAACCCCGGATCCCCCCGGACCGATGGCCGCTCCGCCTTTCTACAGGCTGGTCGTTGTCCGGTGTCGGAGCGGTTTCACCGGACAACGACCACCGGACAACGTTTCGGTCTCGGGGACGGTCAGACGACCTTCTGCTCCAGCGAGACGCACCGGATGCCGACGGCGTCGAGGTGCTCGGAGACCCGGACGAACCCGGCGCTCTCGTAGAACCTCAGGTTGTCCTCGCTCTCGGCCCCGGTGAACAGCCAGACGACGGCCACGCCCTCCGGCGCCTTCGCGCTGATCATGTGGAGCAGCTTCCGGCCGACGCCACCGCCCTGCACGTCCGGCGCGACGGCCAGCCGGGCGACCTCCATGCGGTCGCCGTCGACGCGGCTGCGCACCGACCCCACGAGCCGGGTGCCGTCGAACGCGCCGAGCGCGGGCGTGCCGTCGCCGAGGTGGGCGCGGACCTCGCGCAGCGTCTCGACGAGCGGCGGCAGGTCCCACGCCCCGTACCGGCGGGCCTCCGCGAGGTAGGCGGCGCGCTGGATCGTCAGGACCTCACCCGCGTGGCTCTCGCCGATCGGTCCGATGTGGACGTTCACGGTCCGGTGACCCCCGGCGTCCAGCTCTCCGGGATGCCGCTCTCGGTGAGGACCAGCTGGTGGTCGTGGAACCCCTCCGGCGCGTCCGGCTGCCACGGCCACTGCCCCTGCGGCGTCGGCACGATGATCTGCACGGCCGCGAAGTCCGACCCGTCGTAGAGCAGGTAGGCGCTGCCGAAGAACTCGGGGTAGAAACCCTTGTACACGCGCTCGAACGTGATCGGCACGCCCTCGAAGAAGTCGTGGTAGAGCTTGCCCGGCACGAACCGCTCGCCGCCGCTGGCGCGCTTCACGTACGCGTTGACCAGGTTCTCGCCCATGCCCTGGGGCAGCCCGATGACGACCGCCTCGGCGACGCCGAACCGCCGCCACGCCCCGACCGAGAACACGTACCCCGCGCCCTCGCCGTCGGGGTTCACGACGACGTTGGTGTGGCCGTGCCGGTCGGCCGCGGACAGCAGGCGGGCCCGCAGCTCGATGTCTTCGTCGGAAAGCACGACCTCCACCCTACGGCACGCTTTCGGCGCCTTAGGCCTGCTTAGAGCCGTTCCAACGCTCCCACCTTCAGGCACATTCGGCGCGAAACGATGGAGTCGGGAGGCCCCGGCTCCTAGCGTTCCCGCATGCCCAAGAGATCGTCCAGCGTGGTGGGCCGCGAGTTCGGCAACGGCGTCCGCACCGCCGTGCACCGCACCGGACTCACCCAGCGCAGGCTCGCCGAGCTGCTCGGCTGGCAGGAGGCCAAGGTCTGCGACATGCTCGCCGGCAAGGGCGGGGTCAACGAGGCCGAGGTCCGCGAGCTCCTCGCCTACTGCCGCACCCCGCTGGCGGAACGCGAAGAGCTCCTGGACCTGTTCCGCGAGTCCGGCAGCGTCTACCTCCAGGTGCCGGACGACGGCGTCCCGGACCAGGTCCGCACGTTGATCAACCAGGAGAAGGACGCCGACGAAATCGTTTGCTGGTCGATGATCCTGGTACCCGGCCTGCTCCAGATCCCCGAGTACATCGAGGCGGTCACCGCCGAGGCACGGACGGTTCCGCCAGAAAAACGCGCGGCTGCGGTGGCGGCGAGGACGGCCCGTGCGGCGATCCTCGAATACACGCGCACCTTCACCTTCTACGTGCATGAACAGGCGCTGCTGCTTCCCGTTGGCGGCGAGGAGGTGTGGCGGGAACAACTCGCCCATCTGCTGCGGTTGTCGGTGCGGAACTACATCAGCATCCGCGTCGTCCCCAGGTCGATCGGCATGCACGCGGGCGTCTCGGGTGACTTCCGGCTGATGAGGTTCCCGAAGTACCCGCCGGTGGTCTACATCGAGAGCGTCAAGTGCTGCTTGTTCTTCGACGACGCGGACACCGTCGAGGTCTACGAGAACATCCTGAAGGACCTCGCTGCCGTCGCCCTCGATGAGGAACAATCGAGGGCGGTGATCAACAGCATCCTGGAGGACGTCTGATGACCGCGTGGCGCAAGAGCAGTTACAGCGGCGATGGCGACAACTGCGTGGAGATCGGCCACGGCGTCGGCATCCGGGACAGCAAGGCACCCGCCACCCACCTGCCGGTGAGCGCCGAGGCCTGGTCAGCGTTCCTGGGGCTGGCTGCGGCACCCGTCGAGGAGTAGCCCGACCGTCACGCGCGCGTCGTAGTCCGGGTCGGTCCGCTCCGCGCCCGCGCAGACGTCGCCGATCGCGCGAAGCAGCTGGTACGGCGGGATCTCCCGGGTGATCTCGCCGGTCTCGCGGGCCGCATCGAGGATGGTGCCGAGCACCGGCACGAGGCCGCCGAGCAGCGCGTGCAGGGCGGCGAAGCCTTCCTGGTCGTCGCGCATCGCGGCGGCCAGGCCGTGCTTGGTCACCAGGAAGTTCACGAACCCCTCCACCCAGTCCCGCAGCGCCGCGAACGGCGAGTCCGCCGACGCGAGCAGCGCGGGCCCGGCCTCGGCCAATGCCTCG
>NZ_DASVFL010000188.1:0-4517 GCF_036380075.1 Lentzea sp.
CTGAGGTGCGACTCGTGACGGGACCCCACCGCCGGGGGTGCTCGGTAGTGCGTGGAGGACGGCTCGCCTTCGGCTTCGCTCGGCTCGCCTTCTACTTCTGGTCGAAGTAGAAGCCTGCTTCCAGGTCTTCCAGGAGGCCCGGTTCCTTCGGCTCCCAGTTCAGCAGTGCCTTCGTCTGCTCTGCTGACGTTGGGGCGTCGCGCGACACCATGAACGCCAGCGGGCCGAAGTGCTCCTGGGCGCGTTCTGCCGGGATGCTCTCCACCGGCAGGTCCAGCTTGCGGCCGATGACCTCGGCGATCTCCTTCATCGTGATCGCCTCCTCCGCCACCGCGTGCAGGATCGTGCCTGCCGGGGCCTTTTCCGCTGCCAGGCGGTAGAGGCGTGCCGCGTCCAGGGTGTGGCCCGCTGACCAGCGGTTCGTGCCGTCGCCGGGGTAGCCGGAGATGCCGGTGGTCCGTGCGGTCCTCACCAGGATCGGGATGAAGCCCGCGGTGTCCAGGGCGCTGTGGACGGTCGGCGGGAGGACCACCACGGCGCCGCGGACGTCCTGGGAGTCGACGATCTCGTTGCGGGCCGCGCCCCTCGGGCTTTCGCTGGAGACCCGTTCCTCCTCGGTGGCTGTGCGGCCCAGGCCCGAGTACGACAGGGTGCCGCCCGTGCCGATCAGGGCCTTGCCGGTGCCGGACAGCTCGGCCAGGAACGCGCGGACCACCGCGAGGTCCGCGTCGGCCGCGCCCTGGTAGTCGCCCGCGTACATCTCGTCGTGCTTGAACGCCAGGTGGATCACGGCGTCGGACTCTGCGGCGCCCTTGCGGAGGCCGTCCAGGTCGTCGAGGTCTCCCAGCTGGGCGGTGGCGCCCTGGGCCTCGATCTTGGCGGCTGACGCCTCGGAACGGGCCAGGCCCACTACCTGGTGGCCCGCCCTCAGCAGTTCCGGGACCAGGGCCGAGCCGACGTGGCCGCTGGCGCCCGTGACGAAGACCTTCATGGAACAGCTCCTGCGATGAGTGATGGGACTTGGTCTCATCAACCGTAGCAGAGTGATGGGACTAAGTCGCATCACTTAGGATGGGGGCATGGGTCGATGGGAGCCGGACGCACGGGCGCGGTTGGTGCGCGCCGCACTCGACCTGTTCAGCGAGCAGGGGTACGAGAACACGGCGGTCGCGCAGATCGCGGAGCGCGCCGGGTTGACGAAGAGCACGTTCTTCCGGCACTTCCGCGACAAGCGCGAGGTGTTGTTCGGCGGCCAGGACGAGCTGGCCGGGCTGATGACCGGGGCGATCGCCGCCACGCCGGTGGAGGCCGGGCCGTTGGCCGCGGTCGAGGCCGCGCTGGTGGCCACCGCGGTGACGTTCGGGGAGGAGCGGCTCTCGCACGGGGCGCAGCGGCTGGCGGTGATCGCCGGCAACGACGAGCTGCGGGAGCGGAGCGCGCTGAAGATGGTCGGGTTCGCCGTGGCGATGGCCGACGCGTTGAAGGCGCGCGGGGTGCCGGAGCTGGACGCGGCCGTGGCGGCTGAGCTGGGGATCCTGGCGTTCCAGCGCGGGTACGACCGGTGGCTCGAGGCCGGCGGGGACTTCGGGGAGATCGCCCGCCGGACGCTCGGCGACGTGCGTGCGGCCGTGCAGGCCCTAGAGGGCGGCGAGTAGCTCCTCGACCTCGGCGGCGATGCGGTCCAACGCCTGGTCGTCGTCGTGGGCGGCGATCGCGCGGTCGATCCAGTCGGCGATCAGCGGCATCTGTCCGGGCGTGAGGCCGCGGGTGGTGACGCCGGCCGTGCCGAGGCGGATGCCGGACGGGTCGAACGGCTTGCGGGTGTCGAACGGGACCGCGTTGTAGTTGAGCTCGATGCCCGCGCGGTCGAGGGCCCGCGCCGCCGGCTTGCCGCCGAGCAGCTTCGACGTCAGGTCGATCAGCACCAGGTGGTTGTCCGTGCCGCCGGACACCAGGTCGAAGCCGCGGGCCAGCAGCGCGTCGGCGAGCGCCTTGGCGTTCGCGACGACCGTGTGGGCGTACTCGCGGAACTCCGGCTGCGCGGCTTCGTGCAGTGCCACGGCGATGGCGGCCGTCGTGTGGTCGTGCGGGCCGCCCTGCAGGCCGGGGAACACGGCGCGGTCGATCGCCTTCGCGTGCTCGTCGTCGCACAGGATCATGGCGCCACGCGGGCCGCGCAACGTCTTGTGGGTCGTCGTGGTGATCAC
This sequence comes from Lentzea sp., assembly GCF_036380075.1. NCBI lineage: Bacteria > Bacillati > Actinomycetota > Actinomycetes > Pseudonocardiales > Pseudonocardiaceae > Lentzea > Lentzea sp. The sequence continues at coordinate 2,208 of NZ_DASVFL010000188.1, forward strand.
CGGCGCGTGCCCGACCGGCGACGGGTGCGCGCCGCCCGCCACGAGGCCCGCGATGTGCGCGATGTCGGCGACCAGGACCGCGCCGACCTCGTTCGCGATCTCCGCGAACGCCGGGAAGTCGATCGTGCGCGGGATGGCCGTGCCGCCGCAGAAGATCACCTTCGGGCGTTCGGCCAGCGCCAGCGCGCGGACCTCGTCCAGGTCGACGACGCCGGTGTCCTTGCGGACCTCGTACTGCACCGCGCGGAACCACCTGCCCGTGGCCGAGACACCCCAGCCGTGGGTGAGGTGGCCACCCATCGGCAGCGACATGCCCATGACGGTGTCGCCGGGCTGCAGGAACGCCAGGTACACGGCGAGGTTCGCCGGTGCGCCGGACAGCGGCTGCACGTTGGCGTGGTCCACGCCGAACAGCGACTTCGCCCGGTCGATGGCCAGCTGCTCGACCTGGTCGATGATCTGCTGACCCTCGTAGTACCGCTTGCCGGGGTAGCCCTCGGAGTACTTGTTGGTCAGCACGGAACCCGTCGCCTCGAGCACGGCCTGCGACACGTCGTTCTCCGACGCGATCATGCGCAGCTTGCGTGCCTGGCGGTCGGCCTCCGCGTTGATCAGCGCGAACACGGCGGGATCGGTTTCAGCGAGCACAGCGCGACTCCACGCCGGGCACCCAGGCGTTCGGTGCACACGGCGGTCGCTTCCCGGTGGTCACTTCCACCCTCGGCACGCCAGTCGCGGACGTGCCGAGCCTAGTCCAGCGTGAACGGGTCGTACTTGATCCGGTCGAGCGGAGTTCCGGCGACCAGCATGCGGGACACCGTCGACCTGATCATGGCCGGGCTGCCGCAGACCAGGACGTCGCGGTCCTCCCACGCTCCGTAGCGCGTGACGACGTCGGCCAGGCTGCCCTGTTCGACGCCGCGGACCCCGGGATCCGACTCCAGCACCGGCACGACCGTGAGCCACGGGTTCGTGGTCGCGATGCGCTGCAGGTTGTCGAGGTCGTAGAGGTCCTCGCGGGTCCGGCCGCCGTAGAACAGGTGCACGCGGGGGTTGTCGCCCCACTGCGACATCTCGTCGATGATCGCGTGCATCGGCGCCACGCCCGTGCCGCCGGCCACCATCAGGACGTCCGACCCGGACGAGCGGTCGACCGAGAGACGTCCCATCGGCGGACCGATGCGCCACGTGTCGCCGGCCTGCGTGTGGCCGACCACCGAGCGGGACACCCAGCCGCCGTCGACGGACCGGATGTGGAACTCGATGACGCCGTCCTCGCGGGGGGCGTTCGCCGGCGAGTAGTACCGCCACAGGCGCTTGCGCTGCGGCGTCTCCACGCTGACGTACTGACCGGCCTTGTAGCTGACCGGGTGGTCCGGCTGCAGCCGCACGACCGCGAGGTCCCACGAGACGCGCTGGTGCTCCAGCACCGTCGCGTGCCAGTAGGCGGGCCCGTTGTCGGCGTCGGCGGCCTCCTGCATGGCCCGCGCCATCAGCGTGTAGGCCTCGGCCCACGCCATCTCGACCTTGGGCGTCCAGGCGGCACCGGCGAACTTCTTCACCGCGGACAGCAGTGCGGTCCCGACCGCCTCGTAGTGGACGTTGATGACACCGAACTTCCGGTGGTCACGGCCCAGCTGGCGGAGGAACGGGATCAGGTCGTCCGGGCGGTCGACCATCTGCACCACGTGCACGAGGGCGCGCAGCAGGCGGCTGCGTTGCACCTCCATGTTCGCGGGGAACATCTCGCGTGTGGCGGGCGAGAGCGAGAAGAGCATGCCGTAGAAGAACTTCGCCACTTCTTCGGCGTGCGGTTCCACCACCGCGAAGCTCTCCCGGATCATCCGCACCATCGCGGTGACGCCAGGCGGAGGTTCGCGGTGTGGCGGGGTAGGGATGGGGCTCAGCACAGCGTTCGCAGTCATGGTCCGCGCGCAGTCTCCACGTTCGTTCTCATTGGCGCCGGCAAGGCGCTGCCGTCCTCGTCAAGCATCCGTCCCCCGACAGGGTGGACAGTAACCCCTGTTTTAGCCCTTTGACTCCTTGATGCCACCTTCGAGCGAAGCATGATTACTCTACGCAACTGGTTGCTACCGCAACAGTGTGAATGTGAGGGTCCGTCTGTACCGGGTTGCGTGCTTGCGTGCTTGGGTGGGCCGCGTGTCCCTGCCAGAGTTGACTGAAACCACCTCACCCGACCGTGTCGAGCTCCCCGGCTCGCGCGGGGAGCACTTCCTCCAATGTGCCCTGGAGACGTCCGATCGCGCTAGACGCTTCTACTCGGACCAGGTCCTCGACCACCTCAACCCG
>NZ_DASVFL010000189.1:0-9205 GCF_036380075.1 Lentzea sp.
AGGAACGACGAAGGCAGCTCCCTCGTTGAGGAAGCCGCCTTCGGTGGTGCTACCGATGCGGAACTACTTGCCGTTGTCCTTGCGGACAAGGGTGCAAGTAAAGCCGTTTTGGTGGGCGATACTGGGATCGAACCAGTGACCTCTTCGGTGTGAAATGCGGCCTCAATCGTTCACGCGATGGCGCAGGTCGCTCCGTTGAGCGTGAACGACGTCGGAGCGGCCGCGTTGCCGGTGTGGGTGGCCTGGAAGCCGATGTCGACGGACCTGCCGGGCGGGATCGTGGCGTTGTGACCGGCGTTGCGGGCGGTGACCTGCCCGGTCGACGGCGAGTAGGTCGCGTTCCAGCCGGAGGTGATGGTCTGCCCGCCGGCCAGGGTGAAGGCGAGCGACCAGCCGGTGACCGCCGCGGTGCCGGTGTTGGTGATCGAGAGGCTCGCGGTCAGCCCGTTGTTCCAGGCGTTGACGGTGGCCTTGACGCTGCACGTGCCGGGAGTCGGCGGGTCCGGGTCGGGGTCGGGGTCACTGCCGCCGGTGATGCCGAAGAACTCCAGCGCTACGGCGGCCATGCCCGCCGACGGCAGGCTGTGCCCGGCGCCCTGGATGCTGTACGACTCGACCTTGTCGGAGTAGCGGCTGCGGTTCCAGCCGGCCCGCGGGGTGTCGGTCGACGTCGGCGTCTGGCTCAGGCCGAACACATTCGTCCACTGCTCGACTTCCTCCTGCAGCAACGAGTACGGCACGAGCGTGTCCGCGGTGCCGTGCCACAGCTGCATCCGCGGGCGCGGGCCGGTGTAGCCGGGGTAGGCCTGCCGGACGAGGTTGCCCCACTCCTGCGGGGTGCGGTTCGCGCCTCCGCCACCGGTGCACCTGCTGCTGCCGGGCGGGTAGTCGGCCGCGTTGGCGAAGCAGCCGAACGGCACGCCCATGAACGCCGCGCCCGCCTTGAAGACGTCCGGGTACAGGGCGAGCATCTCGTTGGTCATCATGCCGCCGGAGGACGACCCCGTGGCGAACACACGATCCGGGTCGCCGCCGTAGCGCTGCTGGACGTAGGTCACCATCGAGACGATCGACACCGGGTCGCTGCCGCCGCCGCGCCGCTTGGCCGCGTCCGACCACGTGTCGAAGCACTTGCCGAACCCGGCTTCCTGCTGCGCGCTCGGGTAGATCACGACGAAGCCGTACCGGTCGGCAAGCGAGGCGAACTCGCTGCCGGAGTAGAAGCCGGGACCGGAGCCGCCGCAGCCGTGCATGGCCACCACGACCGCGGGCTTGGCGGGGCGGGTGTCGGGCACGTAGACGTGCATGCGCATCCGGCCGGGGTTGTCGCCGAAGCTCGTCACCTCGACCAGTGACGCGGCCGACGCCGGGGTGACGCCGACGGTGGCCAGTGCCAGGGCGACGGCCATCAGGATTCTTCCGAGAGTGATCACAACCGACCTCCGGGTCAGGGTTTCCGAAGCTCTCCCGGACCGCGAAGTTATTCATTTCTGTGACGGTCGTCAATTTTTCGACGAACGAATGTGGTTGGGCGTTCGACGAACGACTCCCGCGGCTCAACCGTCCTTTGTGGCCGGTACCTCCACGACCGTGACGCGCACGCCCGCGGCCCGGATCGCCGCCACGGCGGCGGGGTCCGCGGACAGGTCCGTGACGACTTCGTGCACGTCGTGGATGTCGGCGATGCGGGCGAGCGTGGCCTTGCCGAGCTTGCTGCCGTCCGCCATCACGATCACCCGCTTGGCGCGGCCGAGCATCGCGCGGTTGGTGCGCGCCTCGTTCTCGTCGTGCGTGGTGATGCCCGCGGCGGCGTCGATGCCGTCGACACCGATGAACGCCGTGCCGATGCTGATCGACGCCAGCACGTGCTCCGCCCACGGGCCGACGAGCTCGTAGGACTGCGGTCTGGCGACGCCGCCGACCACGACGAGCTTGTGCCGCGGGTGCAACGCCATCTCCATCGCGATGTTCAGCGCGTTGGTCACGACGGTCAGGTCGCCGCGGCTGGGCAGCTGCTTCGCCAGCTCGCTCGTGGTGGACCCGCCGGTGAGCGCGATGACGTGCGACCCCGACGGCAGCATGCGGACCGCCTGGCGCACGATGGCCCGCTTCGCGTCGCGGGAGCGGCCGCCGCGATAGCGCACCGGCACCTCGTTCCCCGCGCCCTGCGGTTTCGCCCCTCCGTGCGTCCTCGTCAGCAGCCGTTGCTCCTCCAGCTGCGCCAGGTCGCGGCGCAGTGTCGCGGACGAGACGCCCAGGTGCGCGCAGAGGTCGCCGACCTGCAGCGAACCGGTTTCCCTGAGCACTCGCAGTATTTCGGACATGCGTTCCGCTCGCGTGGTGCGCCTTTTCCGGGTGCGGATTTTCGGTGCCGGTGAATCCGTCGGGTCGGCCATGGAGCGGAGCCTACGACAACTCTTCGCGGTGAGCGATTGTTCACGCGCTGCACCGACCGGCGTAACGCCTGAGCTGGGGAGACACCGCGAAACGCTCATTTCGAATGCTCACTTGAGCGGCGAACCTTGCCACTCGCGCAGCGCCGGACGTACGAATGCACCACTCGTCGAACCGGCGGAGGAGCCGGGGACTCAGGGCGATCAACGGCATTCGGAGAATGCGTCCGAATGGGTCTGGGATGTGTCCCGGTAATCGGAAGGCGACACCATGGGTGAACGTGGGCTCGGCAGCAGCTGGACCGCGGAGGAGATCGGGCAGCAGCCCGCCGTCTGGCCGCGGGTGGCCGCCGCGGTGGAGCAGGCCCGCCCGCGGGTCGAGGGCCTGGTCGGCGCGGCACTGGCCGACGTCAGGACCCGCGTCGTGCTGACGGGCGCCGGCACGTCGGCGTTCATCGGCGAGGTCGTCGCCCCCGCACTGGCGCGGCACCTCGGCAGGCCCGTGGAGACCATCGCCACCACGGACGTCGTCTCCGACCCGCGCGCCGCCGTCGCGGACGACCGGCCGGTGCTGCTGGTGTCGTTCGCGAGGAGCGGCAACAGCCCGGAGTCCCTCGCGGCCGCGGAACTGCTGCACCGGCTCACGCCCGGCCTGCGGCACCTGGTGATCACCTGCCACCCGCAGGGCGAGCTGGGCCGCAGGTGGGCGGACGCGGACGACGCCGTCGTGGTCGCGCTGCCGGAGGAGACCAACGACCGCGGCTTCGCGATGACGTCGTCGTTCACCGGCATGGCCCTGGCCGCGTTGCTGGCCTTCGGGGTCGGCGTCGACGTGGACGCGTTGGCGCTGGCCGGAACCGCGGTGCTCGCCGAGGCCGCGGAACGGGCGTCGGCGATCGCCGGTGCCAAGCCGGAACGCCTGGTGTACCTGGGTTCCGGCGCGTTGCGGGGTCTCGCCAAGGAGGCAGCGCTCAAGAGCCTCGAACTGACCCGCGGCCAGGTCGTCGGCATCGCCGACTCGTCGCTGGGATTCCGGCACGGCCCGAAGTCGGTGCTCGACGACCGCACCATAGCGTTCGTCTTCCTGTCCACCGACCCGTACGCGCGCTCCTACGACGCCGACATCGCGCGGGAGCTCGTGCAGGCGATCGGCGCCGACCGCGTGGTCGTGGTGGGAGAGGCGGACTCCGCCGAGTGCGGCGGTGCCCAGGTCTGGCCGGTGCGCGGCTCGTTCGGCTCGCCGTCCGAGTGGGCGCTGGTCGCGGTGATCGCGGCCCAGGCGACGGCGCTCGCGTGCTCGCTCGCGCTGGACCTGACGCCGGACAACCCGTTCCCCGGCGGCGAGGTCAACCGCGTGGTGCAGGGCGTGGTCATCCACGAGTTCACCGACAGCAGGGAGTGAGCCGACATGTTCCTCGGTGTCGACGGCGGGGGTACGAAGACCGCGTTCTGCCTGGTCGACCTCGACGGCCACGTGGTCGCGGAGGCCCGCACCGCCAGCGTGTACTACCTCAACGACGGGCTGGAGATCGTGGAACCCCTGCTGCGGCAGGGGATCGCCGAGGTCTGCGCCGCCGCCGGGATCGACGTCGCCGGCATCACCCACGCGTTCTTCGGGCTGCCGGCCTACGGCGAGATCAGCCGTGACGTCGCGGTGCTCGACGCGTTGCCCGCGAAGATCCTCGGCGGCGACCACTACCGCTGCGGCAACGACATGATCTGCGGCTGGGCCGGGTCGCTCGGCGCGGTCGACGGCATCAACGTCGTCGCGGGCACCGGATCGATCGCTTACGGCGAGAACCGCGGCCGCACGTGGCGCGGTGGCGGCTGGAGCGAGCTGTTCGGCGACGAGGGCTCCGGCTACTGGGTCGCGGTCAACGGCCTCAACGCCTTCAGCCGCATGGTCGACGGACGCCTGCCCGCCGGGCCGCTCGTCGGCGAGATGCGCACCGCCCTCGGCCTGGAGGCGGACTTCGACGCCATCGACGTCGTGGTGAACCAGTGGCACGGTGACCGCGGCAAGATCGCGAACCTGAGCAAGGTCGTGGTCGCGGCGGCCGACGCGGGCGACACCGCCGCCGCGGGCGTGTTGCACCAGGCGGGCCAGGAGCTCGCCCTGCTCGTGAACGTCGGCCGCCAGGCCCTCGAGTTCCCCGCCGCGGAGCGGGTCGCGGTGTCCTACTCCGGCGGCATGTTCAGCTCGGCGCACGTGCTGACGTCGTTCCGCGAGTCGCTCACCCACGACTTCGACCTGCGCGCACCACTGCTGGAACCGCACATCGGCGCCGCACTCCACGCGGCACGCCTGCACGGACACCCGTTGCGGGCAGAGCACATCTCACCTGCCGCGCTCTCCTTCTCCAGGAGTCGACCATGACCGGACCCGGTACGTCCCCCACCGCCCTCCGCGCGAACAGCTGGATCCCGTACGCGGGCCTGCTGGTGCTGTTCTGGGGTGTCTGGGGCGCCTTCTCCGCGCTGCCCACCAAGCTCTACTCCTACCCCGACCCGATGGTCTACGTCGTGTGGTCGCTGACGATGCTCATCCCCGCGTGGGTGTCGTTGCGCGGCAAGAAGTTCGACCGGAGCCGGACCGCCGCCGGGTACGGGCTGCTGATCGGCCTCACCGGTGCCGGCGGGCAGCTGCTGCTGTTCAAGGCGCTCACCATCGGGCCCGCGTACGTGATCTTCCCGATCGTCGCGCTGTCCCCGGCGATCACCGTGCTGATGGCGTTCGGCCTGCTGCGCGAACGGCTCGGCGCCCTGTCGTGGACCGGTGTGGTGCTCGCGCTCGTCGCCGTCGTGCTGTTCTCGGTGTCCACCGGTGACTCGACCGACAGCGGCTGGCTCTACCTGCTGCTCGCGGTCGGGGTGTGCGTGGCGTGGGGCGTGCAGGCGTTCTACATGCGCAAGGCGGCGATCGCCGGGGTCGACGACCCGACGACGTTCGGCTAGATGACCATCAGCGGCCTGGTGCTGATCCCGGTGGCGGTGCTGATGATGGGCGGACTGCCGCTCGACTTCCCGTGGCAGGCACCGGCTCTGACCGCCGGCACGCAGATCCTCAACGCCGTCGGCGCGCTGTTCCTCGTCATGGCCATGAGCCGCGGCAAGGCCTCGATCGTCGCGCCGGTCACCAACGCGCTGGCGCCCGTGCTGACGATCGTGCTGTCGCTGCTGGTGTTCGGCGCCACGCCCGGCGTCTTCCAGGTCGTGGGCATCGTGCTGGCACTGGCCGGGTCCACGCTGATGGTCTACCGCGCCGAGAAGAGCAGCGAGGCGGTCCCGACCGAGGCGGCGACGTGACGCACCGGGTCCTCACGGTCACGCTCAACCCCGCCGTCGACGTCACCTACCGCGTGCAGGCGTTGCGGGTGGGGGAGACGGTCCGCGTCCCGCAGGTGCGGTCGCGGGCGGGCGGCAAGGGCGTGAACGTCGCGGCCGTGGTCACCGCGCTGGGCGAGGACAGCCTCGTGCTCGCGCTCACCACGACCGCGGAACCGGACGAGTTCCGCGCCGGCTTGGAGGAGCTGGGCCTCGCGCACCGGCTCGTGCCGGCCCTCGCCGCGGTGCGCAGGACCATCGCGGTCGTGGCCGACGACGGCACCACGACCATGTTGCAGGAGCACGGTTTCCCGGCCTCCGAGGGTGCCGAGGCGGAGATCACCGCCGCGTTGCGCGACGAGCTCGAAGCCGGTGCGGGCGCCGTCGTGATCTCCGGCAGCGTGCCCGCCGGCCTGGACCCGGAGGTGCCCGCACGGCTCGCGCGGCTGTGCGCCGGGTTCGGCGTGCCGGTGATCGCGGACGTGTCCGGTGCGGCACTGCGCGCCGCCGCGTCCAGCGGGGCGGTGCTGATGCCGAACTCCGACGAGCTGGCCGAGCTCGTCGAGGACGGCAGGGCAGGGGACCTGGTGGCCGGGGGAGCGGCCGCCGTGGTGGCCACCGCCGGACCCGAGGGCGCGGTCGCGCTGACCGCGCGAGGCTCCTGGCGGGCCCGCCCGGCCGAGGTGGTCGCGGGCAACCCGACCGGCGCCGGGGACGCGGCCGCCGCCGCGCTGGCACTGCACCTCGCCCGGTCCGGGCAGCGGCTCGACTGGCCCGCCGCGCTGGCCGACGTCGTGGCGACCTCGGCCGCCGCGGTGCTGCGGCCGGTCGCCGGCGAGATCGACCGCGGGGCCAGGGCCCGCTGGATCCCCCTGACGACTGTGGAGGAGACGCGATGACCGCGGAGTGGACGACGCTGCTCGGCGAGATGCGGGCGGAACGACGCGCGGTGGGCGCGTTCAACGCCATCATGATCGAACACGCGGAGGCCATCGTCGCCGGCGCGGAGCTGAGCGGACTGCCGGTGATCCTGCAGATCTCGCAGAACGCCGTGCGCTACCACGGATCGCTCGCGCCGTTCGCCCGCGCGTGCCTGCAGCTCGCCGCCGACGCGACCGTGCCCGTGCTCGTGCACCTCGACCACGTCGAGGACGAGCAGCTCGTCGACGAGGGTCTCGGTCTCGGCATCCGCTCGGTCATGTTCGACGCCTCGAAGCTGAGCTACGAGGACAACGTGGCGCGGACCCGCGAGGTCGTGCAACGCTGCCACGCCACCGGATGTCTGGTCGAGGCCGAGCTGGGCGAGGTCGGCGGCAAGGACGGCGCCCACGCGCCCGGCGTGCGCACGGATCCCGGCGAGGCGGCGGAGTTCGTCGCGGCGACCGGGGTCGACTCGCTCGCGGTGGCCGTCGGGTCGTCCCACGCCATGACGGACCGCAGCGCGGTCCTCGACGAGAAGCTGATCGCGGACCTCGCCCGTGCGGTGCCGGTTCCGTTGGTGCTGCACGGTTCCTCGGGCGTGACCGACGACGGGCTGCGGGGCGCGGTCGGCGCCGGCATCGTCAAGGTCAATATCGGCACGCGGCTCAACCAGGTGCTGACCGAGGCGGTCCGCGCGGTGCTCGGGGAACGCGAGCAGCTGACCGACCCGCGCCGCTACCTGGCGCCCGGCCGCGACGCGGTCCGCGACGAGGTGGCCAGGATGCTCACCGTGCTGGCGAAGTGAGCGCCGCGAGGGTGATCCGCTGGGCGGCCCGAACGGTCGCGGGGAGTGCGGCCGGGTCGCGGCTGATGCGGTCGCACGCCGCGCGCATCGCGCCGGACAGCAGCTCCACGGTGAGCTGGACGTCGTCGGCACCCTGGAACTCCCCGGTGCCGATGCCGTCCCGCACCACCTTCTCCACCTCGGCGACGAGAGCCGTGAACGGGTTGTCGTCGCCGTCCGGCAGGTCCGCGACCAGCGGGCTGGAGTTCGGGAGGAACATCAGCCGCATGGCGTGGTTGGTTGACTCGGACAGGATCACCTCGATGATCTCGCGCAACCGGTCCGCCGCCGGGGCCGGTCGTGCGGCGATCTCCGCGACCTGCCCGGCCAGCGGACGGCTCGCCCGCCGCGCGAGCTCCAGCACCAGCGTCCGCTTGTCGGCGGCGTAGTTGTAGAGGGTGTTGCGCGCGAGACCGGCCGCGGTCGCGATGTGGCCCAGGGTGATCGAGTCGTAGTCGCGGTCGAGCAGCAGCCGCCGCACCGCCTCGGTGAGGTCGGCCCACACCTTCTCGTGGTGCTCCTCGATGGTGGCGGCGCGGATCCGCGGCATGGTGCTGGTCTCCTCAGTTCGCGGCGGTGGCGAGGTCGGGCTGGTTCTCCTGGTGGACGGCGGTCAGCTTGACACGGCTCAGGCGCCAGCCGTGCGGCGTGCGGACCGCCTCGTTGTCGTAGAAGCCGACGACCAGCCAGCGGTCGGCGCCCGGCAGCCAGTGTTCCGCGCGGACGTGGGCGTGGACGGTCGCGGTGTCGCCGTCGACCTCGACGACGTGGCCGGTGATGGCGTGGTGGGTGGCCTTGAACGGCGCGAAGCTCGCGCTGAGCACCTGCACGTAGTCGGCCAGCGGGACCGTCATCTCCGGCAGGCCCGTCACCGACGAGAAGTCGAGCGTGAGCGGGTCGGTGAAGACCCGCCCGGGCAGGGTCGTGAACTCCTTCAGGTCCGCGATGTCGGCGTACCGGCTGATCAGCTCGACGAGCTCGGCGCGGTCTTCGGGCGTGGTCATGGGGTCCTCCACTTTTGACGACAAGCTGTCGCAAAAGATTACGACACTCTGTCGCCAAAATCCGGGGGTGCTGATGGTGGCCCTGCTCACCCGCTGTCGAAAGATGGCGTAATCTGGATGATGACATCATCTGAACGGGGAGGGTCGATGGTCCGGCTGACGCGGGTGCAGCAGCAGGCGCGGACGCGAGCCGCCGTGCTGGCGGCGGCGCGGGACGAGTTCACCGACCGCGGCTACGCGGCGGCGAAGGTCGACCGCATCGCCGAACGGGCGGAGCTGACCCGTGGCGCCGTGTACTCGAACTTCCCGAGCAAGCGCGCCCTGTACCTGGCGGTCCTGCTCGACCTGGTCGAGCGCGGGGACGCACCCCCGGTGAAGGACTCCCCGCGCTCGACGGCCGACGCGCTGGGAGCGTTCGCCAGGGTGTGGCTGGAACGCCTGCCGCTGGTCGGCGACACGGGCGGGTGGTTGCACCTGCGGTCGCTGGACGGCGTCCTGGACGACGGCCACGTCCTGGCGAAGGTGGCCCGGCTGGAGGCGTTGCTGCTCGCCACGGCCCTGGAGCACACCGGACCGGCCCGCCGGGTGCGCCTCGCCGAGCTCGTGCTGACCCTGCTGGACGGCGCCGGCCACCGGGCCGAGACCGCACCGGGCTTCGGCGACCCGTTCGACGTGGCGCACGCGTGTCAGCACCTCGCCGGGATCGACCTGACCGACAC
>NZ_DASVFL010000190.1:0-3008 GCF_036380075.1 Lentzea sp.
GAGCAAGGACTCCGCGAGCCCCACGACCCACACCACCCCTTCCGCGATCACCCCCAGCCTAGGCGTCCTGACAGCCTACGGTGCGTGATCGGTCTGCGGTTGACGCCACAGCAACCCTTTCCATGATCACCGCGTTGTACCCACCCGTTCGCCCTAGTACCAACGGCCCTTTCTCCTCTACAACGCGGCAGAGCCCTGCCCCGTTGACCACCTCCGCCAACGCGGGTAGCGCGCCGTGATCGCCAAGGTCGTCACCACCGTCTCGACGTGCGGTTTCGCCAGGAAGTCCTCCGCCCGCGACACCACGGGACGCGGCGCCGGCTCGGCCGGCGGAGGTCCCGGAACGCCCTGCGCGACGGGTTCGGGGTCGCGCAGTTCGGACCGCACGTGTCTCAGCTCGTCGGTCGCGTTGCCCACTGCACGCACCGCGAGGTGCTCCTCCTCGGCGAGCTGCCGCCAGAGCCGGTCCGCCTGCTCCGGGTCGGCGTACTCGACGAGTCTGCTCACCTCGATGTGCGTGTAGAGGTAGGTCTCCACGGCGTCATGAGCGATCTCGAACGCGTCCGACACTTCGAGCCAACGTTTTCTGGCTCGGTAGCGGTACTCGTCGAACCTCGTGCTCGCGACACCGGTCCATCCGCTCGCGGTCGCCTTGGCATGTGCGAACGCCACGGATGCGCATTCGTCGCGCATCCGCCTCAGCCACTCCTGGACGCTCCGGAGGGAGTGGAAGTCGCTGGTGAGGCTCACGCGGGAAAGACGTCCACCTGTTCGTAACGGCGGGCTGTGTCGGTGAGGCGTTCCGCTGTGCCCTCGACGTCGCGCACCAGTTCCACCGTCGCGTGGTCGGAGGCGTCGCGGAACCGGGCGAGCGCGGCGAACAGCTCCCCGCGGGAGGGGTCCGGTTGTCCGTCCGGGTGGCGGGCGAGGGAGGTGACGCCCTCGGCGGCCTGCGCCAACGGGCGGGCGAGGGCGCGCAGCTCGGAGGGGTCGACGCTGAACCCGCTCACGGCACCTCCCCACCGGCGGAAGTTTGGTCTGGAACGATATCCGAGAATCAGCCGATCAGCTCCCGGATGTCGGCGGCCGACACGAACAGCACTTCTTCGTGCGACGCGCCCGCGTCCACCACCACCCCGACGCCGAGCGGTGCCACCAACGGCAGCAGCTCGGCGCCTTCGACCTCCAGCCACCGGTCGTCCCAGGAGAAGCCCTTGAGCCGGCGGTAGGCGACGAGCCGGTCGAGGCCGGTGAAGGCGAGCACGGCCCGTTCGTGCCCGGTCACGTCGGCCGCGACCAGCCCCGGCCGACCGGGATCCGGCAGGTAGACGGTGGTGTTGAGCAGCTCGGCGACGACCTCGGGATCGCCGGCCCGTGCCAGCTCCCGCAGCCGCGGCACGGGCGTGGAGTACATCGGCCGCCGCGACAGCTGGTGCTCCAGCGCCACGGCGGACGCCGGGTCGTCGGGGTCGACGACGTAGTGCGGCACGCAGTGCAGCGACGGCGGGATGTCGTCGAGGCTCGCGCCGGGCAGCACCACGACGATCACCTTGCGCTGGAACAGCTCCGGCTGCCGCATGAGCAGCCCGCGCAGGTGCTTGAGCTCGTACTCGACGCCGCGGCTGTCGGGGTTGCGGCCGCTGAACGCGAGTGCCCAGCCCGGCGACACCGCGACCGCGATCCGGTCGGCGTCCTCCATGCGCTGCAGGCAGAACGTCGACCAGTCGACGGGTTCGTGCTGGTGGTAGAGGTCTATCTCGGGCTTGGCGCCGATGCGGTGCAGCAGCCCGGCGAACTTGTGCAGGGTGTCCCGCCACGCCCCGGTGCGCGCGGCGTCCCATCCAGGACTCGTATGTGCCCAGACCACGAACACTTCGGGACGCATCGGCGCATCATGCCGCAAGGGGCCGTTTCAGCCGTCGCAGACCTCGTGCTCGGCCAGCACCCACGCGCCGCCCCGCCCGCTCGAGTACGTCGAGGCCGAGTCGGGCGGCTGCGGCAGCTCGCCGAGGCCCGCGGCGAACTCGACGGTCCACCGGTGCCGGGCGGCCGGGTTGGCGTCCTCGAACTCGTCGCCGAAGCCGTGGGTGACGTCCTGGGTCCGCACGGTGGTCTCGGAGCCCAGCAGGCCGCTCTCGCCGGGCCCGCACACCAGTTCCAGCCGGGCGCGGACCCACTGCGGCACGGCGGCCGGGTCCGCCTCGATCTCGGAGGCGACCGCGGTGCACGAGGCGCCGTGGACGCGGACGACGAGTGCCGCCCGGAAGACGACGAGCTCACCGGCTGTGCAGCCGGTGAGAACGCGTGCTTCGACAGCTGTCTCCGCACCGGAGACGACGGGACGGGCGGCCGCGCACCTCGCGGCGGGTGCGTCGGCCGATGCCGTCGCTCCCCCGGAGGTGACGGCCACGAGTAATAACGCGGCGACCACGGACCTCATGCGGGACAACATATTTGCGGTCGCCGCGCTTCCGCCCGAACTTCACCCCACAGATGGGTGAGCGCGGAAAACCTTGCGCCTCAAGGTCAGTGGTCGTGATCGTGGTCGTGCTCGGGCGCGAACGGCTGGTAGATGTAGAACATCGTGACCGGCTCGTCGCCCGCGACCGTCTCGTGGTCCGCACCGGGCGGCACGAACGCGTAGGACCCCGCGCCGGCCTCCACGCCACCGATGCTCACGGTGCCCTCGACGACCCACGTGTGCTGCGTCGCCGACGGGTGGTTGTGCCCGACGTCGCGCGCGCCGGGCGCCATCTGGATCAGGCCGACGATCGTGTCGCCACCGGGGGACTTCCACAGGAGCTTGTTCTGCAACCGTTCGTCGCCGTGGAGGGGGAACGACCTCATCTGCGCCAGGACGTCCGGCGGGATGACGGTGACGGTCTTGGGGTCTCTGTCGGGCAACGGTCCGTTCACGTGAGCTGCCTCTCCACTCGCCTGCGGGATGCGGGGAAGGCTACCTGGGCCCACGAGCCGGTCGGCGGTGGTCATTCGCAGGCGACACCGTC
>NZ_DASVFL010000191.1:0-2303 GCF_036380075.1 Lentzea sp.
CAGCAGTAGCGGGCTGGGGCGCGGCCGGGGTGAATTTTCGGCCGTCGCGCAGCAGCGCCCAGAGCACGTCGACCAGGCGGCGGGCCAGGGCGAGCAGGGCCTGGGTGTGGATGAGTCGTTCACCGCGTTTCTTGTCGTAGAAGGCGCGGGAAGGTCCACTGACTTTGAGACTGGACAGTGCTGCCATGTAGAACACGCGTCGCAACCTGCGGTTGTAGCGTTTCGGGCGGCGCAGGTTGCCGGTCACCCGGCCGGAGTCCTGCGGCACCGGAACCAGGCCGGCGTAGGAAGCCAGACGGCCGGACGTGGCGAAAGCGGCGAGGTCGCCGCCGGTGGTCACCAGGAACTCCGTGCCCAGGACCGGTCCGAGACCGGGCAGCGACTCGATGATCCCCGCCTGCGGATGTGCCCGGAACCTGCCGGTGATCAGCTCGTCGGTCTCCTTGATCCGCCGATCCAGATCAAGCAGTTGCCGGGCCAGCTCGGCGATCAGCACGGCGGTGGTCGCCTCGCCGGGCAGCCGCAGCGTCTGGGCCTCGGCCGCGGCCAGCGCGTCGGAGACCATGCCCGGGATTCCCTTGGCCCAGGCTCCGTGCTCACGCAGATAACCGTCCAGACCGGACTGTCCCGCATCCCGGATCGCTTGTGGTGTCTGGAAACCGGTGACCAGTATCAGGGCGCTGCGGGTGGAGTAGTCGAAGGCGCGTTCCAGCGCGGGGAAGATCCCGGTCAGCATGTCGCGCAGCCGGTTGACCCCGCGCACCCAGTCGGCCATCAGGTCCTCGCGGTGCGCGGTCAGCCGGGTCAGCTCGACCACCAGCTCATCGGTGGCCGTGACAGGCGTGAGGTCGGTGCGCATGCGGGCGGTCTCGGCGATCACCCGCGCGTCCTTGGCATCGGACTTCGCCTCGCCGCGGAACACCCCGCTCATGCGGTTCACGACCCGGCCGGGCACATAGACCACCTGCTGACCCGCGGCGATCAGCACCGCTACCAGCAGCGCCGCCGCGTTGCTGGTCAGATCGATCGCCCACCGCACCTCGGCGGCCGCCCGGCCGGCACGGGCGACGAGCTGCTCGATCGCGGCCTGGTCGTTGACCACCTTCTGCGAGAACACCACCTTCCCGGCCGGGTCCATCACACACGCGTGGTGCGTGGCCTTGCCGACATCGACACCGACCCAGACCAGCGGTCGATCCGTCACCCTCGTTCTCCTGATATCGAAGTTCAATCCCGTGGACAGCCCCGCCAGCAGGTCCCTAAACAGCGACGGTCCGCACCAGATCTGAATCAGCGGCCAGGGCGTCCAGAACGACGGGGCGGCCATTCCTTCGGAGCCACCTCACGGCAACCAGTCATCAGCCACACCCCATCGTCCTGGGCATCCGGGGCACTCACCCCGAACAACATCGACCTTAGGGAGCAGTCATGAAGCGCCCAGTCCTCGAGCCCGCCGCCGCCGAGTTCGCCGCCGCCACCGCGCAGCCGCCGTTCCTGTTCGACCTGGGTCCCGAGCAGGGCCGCAAGACGGTCGACGAGGTGCAGTCGGGTGAGGTGGACAAGCCGGAGGTCGACGAGCAGTGGGTCGAGCTCGACGGTTTCAAGGTCCGCGTGGTGAAGCCGGCCGGCTCCTCGGGTGTGCTGCCCGTGGTCCTCTACATCCACGGCGCCGGCTGGGTCTTCGGCAACGCCCACACCCACGACCGCCTGGTCCGCGAGCTCGCCGTGGGCGCCGGCGCGGCCGTCGTCTTCCCCGAGTACTCGCTCTCGCCCGAGGCCCGCTACCCGGTCGCCATCAACCAGAACTACGCCGCCGCGCAGTGGGTCGTCGCCTCCGGCGCGTCCTACGGCCTCGACGCCACCCGCATCGCGGTGGCCGGCGACTCGGTGGGCGGCAACATGGCGGCGGCACTGACGTTGCAGGCCAAGGAACGCGGCGACGTCGCCCTGAAGGCCCAGGTCCTCTTCTACCCGGTGACCGACGCGGCCTTCGACACCGACTCGTACCTCCAGTTCGCGGAGGGCTACTTCCTGCGCCGCGACGGCATGCAGTGGTTCTGGGACCAGTACACGACGAACCCGCTGGAGCGCGCGGAGATCACCGCGTCCCCGCTGCGCGCGTCGCTCGACCAGCTCCAGGGCCTGCCGCAGGCGCTCGTGATCACCGCGGAGGCCGACGTGCTGCGCGACGAGGGCGAGGCCTACGCCGACAAGCTGCGTTCGGCCGGCGTGCCCGTCACGGCCGTGCGGTACGCGGGCGCGATCCACGACTTCGTGATGCTGAACGCGCTGCGCGGCACGCA
>NZ_DASVFL010000192.1:0-3465 GCF_036380075.1 Lentzea sp.
GGCACCTGCACACTTCTGGCCATCTCCACCGCTTTGCGTTGTGGCACACGCCTTCCCCTCAGGAACAAGGCCACGGCGGCACGGTCGGGTAGCGTCATCAGTGGTGCGTCCCACACCGTGAGCTCGTCGATGTCGAACAGCGCGTCCAAGAGCTCGGGCGCGTTCTCGGCGTCGAAACTCGTCGGCCTTCCCCAGTGCGGCAACGCCCAGGCGAGCTCGGGGTCGTTCCACCTGCTCGACGTCGAGATGACGAGGGGACCACCGGGCCGCAGAACCCGTGACATCTCCGCCAAGGCCGCTACCGGATCAGTCACGTGGTGCAGCATCCACAACGCCGCCGCGGCGTCGAAGACTTCGGCGCGAAACGGAAGGCTGAGCGCGTCCGCCCGGACGGCCGGGCCGGGTGCGCGAGCGACGTGCCGAGCGCGGTCGACGACGACCGTCGACACGTTCAGATCGAGCAGCAGCCGTGCCAACACACCTGTCCCACCACCCACGTCGAGCGCGAGGGAACAGCCCTGCGCGGCAATCCGCCCGGCGACACCGGCGTGGATGTCGCCGTTGCGCGAGAACAGCGATGTCGAGAGCGCGTTGGCCTCGAAACGTCCCGGATCGGTGTCGTAGTCGGCGGGCACCGCGTGGCCGGGCGTCATCCTTCCAGTTTGACCAGTGTGCTCGTGCGGTGACACCTCTGGAAGCGCGAACCGGCCGGGTTAGGGTGCCCGCGTGGACAAGATCCGGTTGGGCACCTTGCTCGTGGTCGGCGTGCTGGTCGTGCAGACGCTGGCCACCCTCGTGTGGAGCGTCGACGCCACCCTGACCGGCATCGCCCTCGCGTTCAACGCGGTCGCGGCGGTGTCCACGGCGTTGTTCGTCCGGCGGGGTGGTCGGGCCGCCTGGGCGGTGGCCGCGTGGTGTGCCGGGTTCTTCGGGTGGCACGTGGTCGGGATCGGCGAGTTGGCCGGGTGGTGGACGACCGGGCTGGACGCGGTGTTCCTGGTGGCTTCGTCGTACCAGCTGTCGGTCGTCTACCAGGCGGTCTTGGCCACGGCTTCGGGCTTTGCGGTGCACCTGCTGGCGCCGCGGCGGTCAGCGCCAGGCGTCTAGGGCTCCTGCCACGTAGGTGTCGAAGCTGGTGGCTTCGCGGCCGAGGAGGCGGCTGACGTCGTCGGTCGGGGTGGCCAGCAGGCCCTTGCGCATGGCCTCGTACATGCCGTTGAGCTCGGTGATGAGCTCTTCCGGCAGTCCTTCGGCCAGCAGGATCTCGCGGTACTCGTCCGGCGTGGGCCTGGCCAGTTCGACTGGACGGCCGAGGGCTGCGGAGATCTTGGCGACTGCGGTGTCGAACGTGATGGTCTCGGGGCCGGTGAGGGTGTAGGTCTGGCCCTCGTGGCCTTCGGTGGTCAGGACGAGGGCTGCCACCTCGGCGATGTCGTGGACGTCGACGAACGGTTCCGGAGTGTCGTCCACGGGCAGGGCCAGGCGGCCCGCGCGGATGCCGGGCTGCCAGAGCTCCTCGGAGAAGTTCTGGGCGAAGTTGTTGGCGCGCAGGATGGTCCAGGGCAGGTCGGAGGCGCGGACTGCTTCCTCGGCGGCGTGCATGCCGGCGAAGACGTCGTGCGGGATCTCGTCGAGTGCTTTGCCGGAGAGCAGGACCAGGCGCACTCCGGAGGTCTTGGCCTGGTCGACGAACGGGGCGGCGGCCGCGGGGTCGTCCGGGGCGATGACGTACGCCGCTGTCGCGCCGGACAGCGCGGGTTGCCACGTGGACTCGTCCGCCCAGTCGAAGCGGACCGCGCTGGAACGGGAGGCGGCGCGGACCGCGGCGCCGGTCTTGTCCAGGGCCTGGACGACTCGGCGGCCCGTCTTGCCGGTGGCGCCGAGGACGAGGATCTCTTGTGTCATGGCGTCCACTGCACCGCAGGCGCGTGCACGGGGACATGGGCGAGCGTTCGCCGCTGCTGTCCGATCGTCCCGGACGTATGTTGGAGGCATGGAGCCGTTCGACGAACTGCTGCGCGGAGTGCGCGCGGATGGCGCCGGTGTGCGTCGGGTGGAGCTGTCCGGGACACGGGCGCTGCCCGGGATGACCATGTACGCGGTGGTGGCGGGCGAGGTCTCGGTGCGGGACGTGACCGCGGGGCCGGGGGACGTCCTGGTGGTGCAGGATTCCGTTGCCGTGCACGGGAACGCGTCGGTGGTCAGCGGGACGTACGACGTCCTGGGGTCGGTGGCGCGGCGGCTGACCGGAGTGCTGCCGGACGCGGTGGTAGCGCCGGGGACCGACGGGTGCGCGGAGTTCTACGGGTCGTTGGGGACCGACGAGTCCAGCGTGGTCGCGGACCGGCTGCTGGACTGGATCATGGTGTGCGCGCTGCGCGAGTGGTTCGACCGCGAGCACGACTCGGGGTGGCTGGCCGCGCTGGCCGACGAGGTGGCCGGGCCGGTGCTGCGGGCGATGCACGACGATCCCGCCCGAGCGTGGACGCTGGCGTCGCTGGCGCGGGAGGCGGGCGTGGCGCGGACGACGCTCGCCGGGCGGTTCTGCCGGCTGGTCGGGACGCCGCCGCTGACCTACCTCACGGAGTGGCGGATGGCGCTGGCGGCGGACCTGCTGGCGGAGTCGCCGGCGACGGTGGCCTCCGTGGCGCGGCAGGTCGGGTACGCGGACGCGTTCGGGTTCAGCGCCGCGTTCAAGCGCGTGCACGGCGTCAGTCCGAGCGAGTGCCGCACCCGGTGCGCCGCGAGCGCGTGACGTCGACGCAGCACCGCACGAAGTCAGTGACGGCGTCCCCCGCGTCCGGCAGCCACGCCACCGCGATCTCGCTGGGGCTCACACCGGTCACCGGCACGTAGACCACGTCCGGCCGCGAGAAGAAGTGTGCCGTGGACGCCGGCACCAGCGCGATGCCGTGACCGCCGGCGATGGCGCCCAGGAATTCGTCGGGCTGCTCGACGACGGCGCCGATGCGAACCTCGCGACCGTCCCTTTCGGACAGAGCGAGCCAATGCTCGCGCCACGCTCCCTTCAGCGCCGGCGCGACGATGACGGGCTCGTCCCACAGCTCGCGGAACGCGATCTCGGTGCGCCCGGCCAGCGGGTGCGCGGAAGGCAGTGCGGCGCAACGACGTTCGCTGAACAACGCCTGCACCTTGAACGAGTCCTCACCGAGGAAGGGCAGGCGCAGCAACGCGACGGGCACCTCGGCGGTCGCGAGCCCGGCCGACGGGTCCGACCACGGCGCCTGCTCCAGGTCCACCCGCCACCCCGGCCTGATCTTGCCGAACGCGCTGACGATGTGTTGCGTGGCGTCGTTCGCGGCGCTGGCCAGGAACCCGACCCTGAGCACCCTGGCCGCGCTGCGGGTTTCGCTCACGGCGGCGTCCCAGCCGGCGAGCACCGGCGGTACCCGCGTGGCCAGGGCGCGGCCGGCCTCGGTCAGCCTCATTCCGGTGCTGGAGCGG
>NZ_DASVFL010000193.1:0-15381 GCF_036380075.1 Lentzea sp.
GCGATCTTGTCCATCAGGAACGCCTGCAGGTGCGTGGAGTCCGCCACCGCGATGTGGATCAGGAAGTCCGCCTGCCCGGACACGTGGAAGATCGACCGCGTCTCCGGCTGCGCCATCACGAACGCGCGGAACCCGGCCACGACGACGCGGGTGTGCGGCCGCACGTTCACCGACACGACGGCCTCCAGCGGCAGGCCGGTCAGCGCGGGGTCCACGACGGCGTGGCTGCCGGTGATCACGCCGAGGTCGCGCAGCCGGCGGACCCGCTGCAGGCACGACGACGGCGCCAGGCCGACCACCTCGGCCAGGGTGCGGTTCGGCAGGGTGGCGTCGTTCTGCAACTCCTCCAGGATGTGCCAGTCGACCGAATCCAGTTCGGCTTGTTCGCGCATAACCGAACATCGTACTGACCTGCTGGAACGCACACGAACAACCGCACAGGATCTGCGCCATGCACATCGCGTGGACGTCGTTCCTGGTCGCCCTCCTGGTCATCATGATCGTGCCGGGGCCGGACTTCGTGCTGATCATGAGCAACGCCGTCCAGGGCACGAGGAGGGGCGTCGAGGCGGCGCTCGGGGTGATGACCGGGTTGCTGGTGCACGCGACCCTGGCGACGGTCGGGTTGTCGGCGCTCGTCGCGGCGGCGCCGACGGCGTTGTTCGCCGTCAAGGCGATCGGGGCGGCGTACCTGGCCTACATCGGGTTCTGCACGCTCAAGGCCGCGAAGGCGCCGGCGAGGGAACAGCCGAGGCAGGGCAACGTGTTCCTGCGCGGGCTGTTGTGCGACCTGTTGAACCCCAAGGTGATGCTGACGTTCCTGAGCCTCATCCCGCAGGCGATGGACCCGACCGCCGCGCCCCTCCCGCAGGCGGCGCTGCTGAGCGCGGTGACGGTCGGGGTGTTCGCGGCGTTCTGGGCGCTCGTGGTGCCGTCGGCGCGTCAGCTCGGGAACCTGTTGAACAGGCCGAGGACGCGGACCGTCTTCGAGAGGGTCTGCGGGACCGCTCTCATCGGGTTGGCGGCGTCAGTTCTCGCTACCTGAGTCCCAGGTGACCGAGAGCTCGTCGCGGGTGCCGAAGCGGACGAGGTGGCGTTCCACGACGTCGCGCAGGCGGGCCACGTCCTCCTCGGACGAGGACACCACGCGCATGACCAACGCGTCGGGGGACGCCTCGAACTCCGCCAGGCCGCCGGAGAAGCGGACGAAACCGTGATCGTCCTCCCAGGACCCCTCGAGGTCCTTGTGCGTGAAGTGCTTCACCAGCTGCGATCCGTACCTGGAGGCGCGGTCGGTCGCCGAGCGTCCCACGCTCGTGAATTCCGTCATGAAGCCAACTTACGCCTAGCCATACGTACCGGCACGTGGCGTGGTTCACCTGGCAAAACGGAGTCTGAGAACACGCTGTGACGTCTCGCGCAAAGCCGGAGAACACGGCAGGCTGTGCGCATGACGGAAGGCAAAGCACGTATCGCGGTCACCGGTCTTGCCACCATGGGCAGCAACCTCGCGCGCAACCTCGCGCGGCACGGTTTCAAGGTGGCCGTGCACAACCGGACGCCCGCGAAGATGAAGGCCCTGCTCGAGGAGCACGGCCACGAGGGCGACTTCGTCGGCGCCGAGACGCTGCAGGACCTGGTCGACAGCCTGCAGACGCCGCGCCAGATCATCATCATGGTCAAGGCGGGTGGCCCGACCGACGCCGTCATCGACGAGCTGAGCGGCATCCTCGAGCCCGGCGACATGGTGATCGACGGCGGCAACGCCCACTTCAACGACACGCGTCGCCGCGAGGCCGCGCTGAAGGAGAAGGGGCTGCTGTTCGTCGGCGCCGGCATCTCCGGTGGCGAGGAGGGCGCCCTCAACGGCCCCAGCATCATGCCCGGCGGTCCCGCGGAGTCCTACCAGCACGTCGGACCGGTCTTCGAGGAGATCGCGGCCAAGGTGGACGGGCAGCCGTGCTGCGTCCACGTCGGGCCGGACGGCGCCGGGCACTTCGTGAAGATGGTGCACAACGGCATCGAGTACGCCGACATGCAGCTGATCGCCGAGGCGTACGACCTGCTGAGCCGCATCGGCGGGCAGACGCCGGCGGAGATCTCCGAGGTCTTCACGCAGTGGAACTCGGGCGACCTGGAGTCGTACCTGGTCGAGATCACCGCCGAGGTGCTCAAGCACGTCGACGCGGACGGCACCCCGCTCGTGCAGGTCATCGAGGACGCCGCGGAGCAGAAGGGCACCGGCCGCTGGACCGTGCAGGAGGCGCTGGAGCTGGGCGTGCCGGTCACCGGCATCGCCGAGGCCGTGTTCGCGCGCAGCCTGAGCGGCCACACCGAGCAGCGCAAGGCCGTGCGCGACGCGTTCGGCGCCAGCGAGGTCGTGGCAAAGCCGGACGCCGAGCTGGTCGACGACGTGCGCCAGGCTCTCTACGCGTCGAAGGTCGTCGCGTACGCGCAGGGCTTCGACATGATCCGCGAGGCGTCGAAGAACTTCGACTGGAACATCGACCTCGGCGCGATGGCGACGATCTGGCGCGGCGGCTGCATCATCCGCGCCCAGTTCCTCAACCGCATCCGCGAGGCATACGACGCGAATTCGGATCTCGCGTCTCTTTTGGTGGACAACTACTTCCGCGACGCGGTGCAGAACGCTGAGGCCGCTTGGCGGCGCGTGGTGGTCCGTGCGGTGGAGTCCGGCGTCCCGACGCCCGGTTTCGTGTCCGCTTTGGCCTACTACGACGGCCTCCGTTCGGAGCGACTGCCTGCCGCCCTGGTGCAGGGGCAGCGCGACTTCTTCGGCGCGCACACGTACAGGCGCGTCGACAAGAGCGGTAGCTTCCACACTTTGTGGTCTGGAGACAGGTCTGAGGTGGAAGCGTGAAACTGAAAACTCTGGGGGTGGTCGTCGTTGCGGCGGCAGGGTTGACCCTGACGTCCAGCGGCGGCGCGGTGGCCGTCGACAACGAGGCCCTGACCGCCGACCTCGACACGATCCTCGCCGATCCCGCGCTGAACGGCGCGGACGTCGGCCTGGTCGTGCGGGACGCGAACACGGGCGATGTCGTCTACACCAGGACGAGCGCGCGTCGTCAGCAGATCGCTTCGAACATGAAGCTGCTGACGACGACGGCGGCGCTCGACCTGCTCGGCCCCGACTTCAAGTGGAAGACCGAGCTGCTGTCCTCGGGCACGCGCAACGGAGCGACCTTGCAGGGCGACCTCGTCCTGCGCGGCACCGGCGACCCGACGATGAGCAGGTCGCGGTACGCGGCGCTGGCGACGACGCTGAAGAACAGCGGTGTCACGAAGATCAGCGGCTCGCTGGTCCTCGACGGCACCGCGTTCGACGCGCAGCCCTACGGTTCGGGCTGGGCGTGGGACGACGAGCCGTTCTCCTACAGCGCGGAGACCTCCGCGCTGACGTTGTCGCCGGACGCGAAGTTCAGCGCCGGCACGGTGCTCGTGCGCGTCAAGCCGGGCGCCGCGGCGGGTGCGCCGGTCATCGCGACGTCCGAGCCGGAGAACGACGTCGTCCACGTGGTCAGCACGGCGACCACCGGCAGCGGTGGTGTGAGCGTCGAGCGCGACCACGGCTCGAACGTCATCAGGGTCAGCGGGTCGACGAACGTCGAGACGGTGGCGCTGGCGACGGTGAAGGACCCGACCGCACTGGTCTCGTCCGTGTTCCGCAACGCGTTGCGCGACAACGGGATCGAGTTCACCGGCGACGTGCGCAGGGCGGCGGCTCCCGCCGGTGCCGCGGTGCTCGCGTCGGACCAGTCGCAGACGCTCGCCCAGCTCCTCACGCCGTTGATGAAGGACAGCAACAACATGCTGGCCGAGGTGCTGGTCAAGTCGGCGGGCAAGTCGTTCACCAACGGTGTCAACCAGCTGAGCACGAAGTGGTCGGGCCTCGGCGTCGACCCGAACGGGGTCGAGGTCTTCGACGGCTCCGGCATGTCCCGGCTGGACCAGTTCTCACCGGACGCGCTGGCGTCGATCCTGATCAAGGCGAAGACGAAGCCGTGGTTCTCCACGTGGCAGGCGACCCTGCCGGTGGCCGGTGTGGACGGAACGCTCGTCAACCGCATGAAGAACACCCCGGCCGCGGGCAACGTGAAGGCCAAGACCGGATCGCTCAGCGGCGTGTCGGCTCTGTCCGGCTACGTGCGCACGGCGGCGGGTCGCGACCTCGTGTTCTCGTTGGTGCAGAACAACGTGCTGCTGTTCAACAGCCCGAAGTCCATCGAGGACAGGGTCGCGGTGCGACTCGCCTCCGACGGCGGGACCGTCGCGGCGCAGCCGCAGGTCCAGTCGGTGCCGCAGCAGCGGAAGGTCCCGGCGCAGGAACGCACCGACGTTCCCGCGAAGGAGCGCTTCGACGTGGAGTGCTCCTGGATCGGCACCTGCTAGGAGCTGGATGAACTGGAGCCGCCCCGGCAGGTACCGGGGCGGCTCCGGCGTTTCCTAGGCCGGTGACGGCACGGGCTCCAGCCCGTTGCGGTCCGGGTCCACGAGGTAGACGCGGGCGTTCGAGATGTCGAAGTACAGGCCCTTCAACGTCAGCGTGCCCGCGGCGATCGCCTCCCGCACGCTCGGGTAGCCGAGCAGGTTGTCGAGCTGCTGCGCGACGTTCGCGACGGCGAGCCGGTCGGCCACCGGCAGGCCCGCGCACCCGGCGGACGCCGGCGCGTGGAACCGGATCAGCGACGGCTCGGCGTTGCGCAGCCACGACTGCAGGTGCGAGCCGCGCGCCGCGGACCCCTGCACCAGCGCCTTCATCGCGCCGCAGTCCGAATGCCCGCACACGACGATCGTGCTGACGTTGAGGATCTCCACGGCGTACTCGACCGCGGCGCCGACCGACCTGTCGCCGGCGGACGCCATCGGCACCAGGTTGCCGATGTTGCGCACGCAGAACAGGTCACCGGGACCGGACGTGGTGATCAGGTTCGGCACCACGCGGGAGTCGGCGCACGTGATGAACAGCTGCTGCGGCCGTTGCCCGCGCACCGCCAGCTCGTGCAGGAACGGCCGCACCAGGGGCGCCGACCGCCGTTCGAACTCGTGCATCCCCAGCAGCATCGGGTCGCTCTCGACGGAGGCGCGCTGCGCGGGCAGCGTCACCGCGTCCTGCGTGCCCTGCCAGTGCGACCACGGCGCGAACCAGCGCGGCAGCGGGCCCGGCAACGTCTTGCGCCGTCCCGGCTTGCCCTGGCCGGCGCGGTCGTACCAGGTGTCGTGCACCTCGTCGACCTGCACCCGGCCGCCCATCCGCTCGTAGCTCTCACGCCAGTCGTCGATCGCCTCGTACGACGCGTGGTCGAGGTAGTCGATGTGCAGCTCCAGCACCACGGTCCGGCCCGCCGGCATCCGCCGCAGCTCCCGCACCAGCCGGCCGACCCCGAGGAACACCAGCGTCCCCCGCACGCACACCCGGTCGCCCTCGACGCGCACCGAGCAGTGCGTCAACCGGTACAGCGCCCGCAGCAGCGCGACGGCGAGGCCCGCGACCACGCCCTCGAGCAGTCCGAAGAGGACGACGCCGAGCGCCGTCGCCGCGTAGACTCCGAACTCCTGGTGCCGCAGGAGGTTCTTCATCCTGCTGATCGACACGAGCTTGAGCCCGACCACGAACAGCACGCCCGCCAGCGCCGGCAACGGGATCAGCTCCAGGGCCGGGGCGAACGCCAGCACGGCCACCGCGATCCACATGCCCTGGAACACGGCGGCGTACCGGGTCTTCGCGCCCGCCGCGACGTTCGTGGAGCTGCGCGCGAGGCCACCGCTGATCGGGAACCCGCCCAGCGCGCCCGCGAGGACGTTGCCGGTGCCCTGCGCGACGAGCTCCTTGTTCAGGTTGGCGCGCGGCCCGTCGTGCAGCCGGTCCGTGGCGACGGCCGACAGCAACGACTCCATGCTCGCCACCAGCGCGACCGTCACGACCGCCGTCACGACCGTGCCTGCGCTGCCCCGCGGCATCTCCGGGAACACCAGCGCGTAGCTGTCCGGCAGGTCGACCCGCGAGACGTCGAGGCGCAGCACGAACGCCAGCGCGGTCGCCGAGGCCACCGCCACGAGCGGCGCGGGGACCACCGAAAGACGCGGAACCCGCGGCCACAGCAGCAGAACCGCGACCGCCACGGCGCCGGCGACGACCGAGCCGGTCTGGAGGTCGAGCACCCGGCCCGGCAGCAGCGCGACGTTCGCGGGCACGGTCGGTGCCGCCGTCCCGCCCAGCACCACCACGAGCTGCCCGACGGCGATGGAGATGCCGATGCCCGCGAGCATGCCGTGCACGACGGCGGGGGACAGCGACATCACCAGCCGGCTGATCCCGGTGAGCCCCAGGGCGATCTGCACCGCGCCCGCCGCCAGCGTGATCGCCGCGGTGGCCGCCCAGCCGAACTGCGCCACCAGGCCGGCGACGATCACCACGAGCCCGGTGCCCGGTCCGCTGATCTGCAGCGGCGCACCGCTGAGCGCGCCCACGACCACGCCGCCGATGACCGCGGAGATGAGGCCCGCCATGAGCGGGGCGCCGGTCGCGTGCGCGATGCCGAGCGACAGCGGGATCGAGATGAGGAACAGCACGAGGCTCGCGGGCAGGTCGTTCTTGAGGATCACCGGTGGACCGTGCGGGGTGTGGTCACCGGCGTTGGACCTCTGGAGGTGGTTCACGGCAGACGTTCCCTTTCCTGGAATGGCAGCCCTCGAATGACGGCCCTGGAATGACGGCATGGCCCTGTGCGACGGGACGCACAGGGCGGGGAGGGGAGTGGTTCGGTCGCGCTCTAGAGGCGCTCTAAGGGCAGCATCCGACGCGGCCGGACGGCTTCGAGCGCGTCGGCGCGGACATGCGGGGTCGGCACGGGAACACCTCCGTGTCGGCACAGGCATCGAGGGGGTCGAGATCAGGCCGCGTCACGACCATGATGACGGCGGAAAGGGCGCTGTGACAGGGGTTTCAGCCAACCGTGTTGATCTTGGCCGTCAAACGTCACAGCTGGTGACGACGGAGAAGGGCCGGCTCCGGTCGGGGGGTGCGGAGCCGGCCCAGGTCGTGACGGTTCGCGAGGAACTATCGGGTTCCCGAAGTTCAGCCCACCGAGCGCAGGTGCTTGCCGTGCGAAGTCTCCTGGTCCACCACGGTCAGGACCAGCTGCGCGGAGAGGTAGGCACGGCACGGTGCGGGCATGCGGCGGGAGAGCCACCCGCGCTTGCACGTCGCGCACCTGCCGTGCTCGTCGGGCTGGTGCTCGTCCAGCAACGCCTTGACCACCGCGACCACCCTCGGGAGCTCAACCCTGGCGAGCACGAGGGCGGTCTGGTCGTCACCGCGCTGGGCGAGTTCGGTGAGCGTGGCCAGGTGGGAGTGCAGCGACTTGTCCAGTTGGCTGAACACCGTGACGGCCATCAGGCTCAGAGCTCCAGTCCTCGCGTGAGCAACCCATGCAGCCTGTCCCCCTCCTCGTGAGAACTGCAAGTTGCAGTACACGAATGGATGACGTCCCTTTGCGGCTCGCTCCTTTGCTCTCAAACTGGGAGCGACCAGGAGGTGTGGATGCCACGGGGTAGCAGTCCGACCGTGCGCAAGAGGCGGCTCGTGAGCGAGCTCCGCCGACTGCGCGAGGCGGCCGGGCTGACGATCGAGGAGGTCGGAGAGCGCCTGGAGTGCTCCGCTTCCAAGATCAGCCGCATCGAGACGGGGCGGGTGGGGGTGAGCCCGCGGGACGTGCGGGACATGCTCACCGCCTACGGTGCGGACTCCGCCACCCTGGACGAACTGGTCCAGCTGGCCAGGGAAGCCCGCCGCAAGGGGTGGTGGGACGAGTTCGGCGACATCGTGCCCGGTCGTTACGTGGGGTACGAGGCCGACGCGGACTCGATCAGGGCCTACCAGGGCCTGATGATCCCCGGACTGCTGCAGTGCGAGGCGTACACGAGGTCGTTGATCTCCCAGGTGCTGCCCGACGCGAGCGCCGCGGAGATCGACCGGCGCGTCCGGTTGCGCAAGGCCCGGCAGGCCCTGCTGAGCGAGGACGACCCGTTGCGCCTGCACGTCGTGGTCGACGAGGCGGCTCTGCGCAGGCTCGTCGGCGGCACCGGGGTGATGCGCGCGCAGATGGCGCGTCTGCTCCAGGTCGGTGCGTTGCCGAACGTCACGGTGCAGGTCGTGCCGTTCGACGCCGGTGGTTACGCTGCGATGGACGGGCCGTTCGTCATCCTGAGCTTTCCCGAGCAGCTCGACCCCGACGTGGTGTACATCGAGAGCACGAGAAGCGGCGTCTACCTGGAGCAGCCGGGTGACGTCAGTTGGTACGCCGAGGTGTTCGAGCGTCTGGTGACCACCGCCCTCCCCCCGGCGGCGTCTGCATCCCTGATCACCGAAGTCGCTCGCACTCTCGCGTGAGTCGAGACCAGGAGTGAGCACAGAGTGGAAACCTTGCGTTGGCGCAAGAGCAGCCGTTCGTCCGCGAGTGGACCCGACTGCGTGGAGATCGCGCTCGTGGGGTCCGGTGCGGCCGTCCGCGACAGCAAGAACGCGGACGGCGCGCGGCTGAGGTTCGGCGACGGAGGGTGGGACACCTTCCTCGCCGCCGCGAAGAGCGGCTCTTTCGTCAGCTGACCGACAGGTGAACGACAGCGCCCCGGCTGGATGACCAGCCGGGGCGCTGCCGTGTTCCAAGGGGGACGTGGGCCGGCCGGCGTTCCGCCGCCGCGGGCTGGATGCCCCTTGCACGCCGGCCGACCCACGTCGATCATGGGGAGCAGCGGGTGTTCCGCTGTCCGGTCCAACCCGCACCGACTGCCCGATCTCCGGTTTCCGTTGATCTCGCGGTCTGTGGTTGGTTGGACACGCTAAGCGTAAGAATGGCTTCTACAGCACGACTGGAGCCCGACTGAAGTGATCTTCAAGCTCCAGGTGGCCACCAGGCGAAGGACAGATCGGTGACGCACGGCGAGGAACCCCTCAGGTACGAGGTTCTCGGCCTTCTCCGAGTCGTTCGCGCAGGTCAGGATGTTGATCTCGGTGCGGCCAAGCAGCGCGCCGTGCTCGCGGTCCTGCTGCTGGCCCGCGGCACGCCGGTCAGCAGGGGCCAGATCATCGAAGCCGTCTGGGGCGACAACGCGCCCTCCAGTGCCGTGAACTTGGTCCAGACCTATGTGGCCGGACTGCGCAGGGCGCTCGAACCGGCCCGCGCCCGCCGCGCTCCGGCCGAGCTGCTGACGTCGGTCGGTGACGGGTACCTGATGCGCGTCGAGCCCGGCGCGCTCGACCTCGACGTGTTCGAACGTCAGGTGCTGCTCGCGAACCGCCTGCGCGCCGCCGGGGACCTGGCCGGAGCCGCGGTCGAGCTGGACGACGCGCTGGCGTTGTTCCGCGCCGAGCCGCTGGGCGGTGTCTCCGGGCTCTTCGCCGACGTCGAGCGCGGCCGTCTCGTGGAACGGCGGCTGGCGGTGCTGGAGGAACGCGCCGAGCTCGGCCTCGCGATCGGGCAGGGTCCCGAGCTGGTGGCGCAGCTGAGCACGGTGGTCGTCGAGCACCCGCTGCGCGAACGCGGCCACGGCCTGCTGATGCGGGCGCTGGTGCAGGCGGGGCGGCAGGCGGAGGCGCTGGCCGCGTACCGGGAGGCGCGGCGCGTGCTGATCGAGGAGCTCGGCGTCGAGCCGGGCTTCGAGCTGCGCCGCGTGCACCAGGCCGTGCTGGCGGGCAACAGCCCCGAGCCGGAACGCCCGCCGGCCCGCATCCCGGTCCAGGCCCCCGAACCCGCGCCGGTGACGGTTCCCGCCCAGCTGCCGCGCGCCCCCGTCGCGCTGGTCGGCCGCGACCCCGAGCTGGCTCTGATGGACGCCGTGCTGCGCGGCCACGACGGACCGGTGCTGCTCGTCACCGGACCCGCGGGTGTGGGCAAGACGGCGCTGGCGCTGCACTGGGCGCACCGGGTGCGCGAGGAGTTCCCGGACGGCCAGCTCTACGTCGACGTCCACGGCTACGACCCCAACCGGGAGCCGCTGGAGATCGGCGAGGTGCTCAACCGGTTCCTGCGCGCGCTGGGCGTCCCGGCGAGCGACACGCCCGTCTCGGTCGACGAGCGCTCCGCCCTGCTGCGGACGCTGCTGGCCGACCGCCGCATGCTCGTGATGCTCGACAACGTCCGCAGCTCGGCGGACCTGCTGCCGTTGCTGCCCGGTGCGCCGTCGTGCGTCGTCGTGACCTCGCGGAGGCGGCTGGTCGGGCTCGTCGCCCAGGTCGAGGCGAAGCTGGTCGAGCTGGACATGCTCGACCAGGACGCGGCCGTCGACGTGCTGGGCCGCATCGCCGGCCGGTCCGACATCGAGGCCGACGCGCTGCGGCAGCTCGCGGAGCTCTGCGACGGCCTGCCGCTGGCGCTGCGCATCGCGGCGGCCCGGCTCGCCGTCTCGCCGAAGCTCGCCGTGGCCGAGCTGGTCGAGGAGCTGCAGGACGAGCAGGGCCGGTTGGCCGCGTTGGGCCTGGAGGACGGTGAGGGCACCGTGCGCGCCGCGCTGGACGCCTCGCGCCGTGCGTTACCCGCGCTGCCGTCGCGGTTGCTGGCCATCGTCGGCCTGCACCCCGGCGCGGACCTGACCTCGCACGTGGTCGCGGCGATGGGCGACGTGACGCTGGTGGAGGCGCAACGCGCGCTGGACGCGTTGACCGCCGCGAACCTGCTGTCCGTCAGCGAACCCGGCCGGCACGTGGCCCACGACATCGTCCGCGTCTACACCAAGACCCTGGCGGGGGAGCTGTCCGAACCGGAACGGCGGGCCGCCACGGGCCGGATGCTCGACTATTACCTGCACTGCTCGGACCTCGCCGACGGCCTGCTGCCGATCAACCGCGGCAGCGTCCTGGTGGCTCCCGAACACCGGCCGGTCCACGTGCCGCCGCTGTCCGGTGCCGCGGACGCGATGGCGTGGTTCGACGCCGAGCGCGCGAACCTGATCGCCGCGACGGAGCACGCGTCGGCGTCCGGCTGGCACGTCCACGCGTGGCAGCTGCCGTACACGCTGTCGCGGTACCTGTGGCTGCGCACCGAGCGCGAGACCTCGTTGCGCATCACCGAAGCCGCGCTGCAGGCCGCGATCGCGCTGAACGACGACGACGCGCGGTTCGTGATGCAGTTCAACCTCGGTGTGGCACTGCTCCAGTTCGAACGCTTCGAGGAAGCCCTGGAAGCCCAGCGCGGCGCCCTGGAGACGGCCCGGCGCAAGGAGGACGTGCACCAGCAGGCACGCGCTCTCACGACCGTCGCCGGCACGTTGCTCGACCTCGGACGGGCCGAGGAGTCCGAGGCGCACTACCGCGAGGCGATGGAGATCTCGCGGATCGCCGGGTCGAAGTGGGCGGAGGCCAACGCCCACCACCACCTCGGGCTGCTCTACCTGGCGACGCAGCGGTTCGACGACGCGATGCCGTGGCTGCGGGTGGCGCTCACGATGTACCACGAGGTCGGCGAGCAGTGCGGTGAGGCGGCGTGCCACGTCGACATCTCCACGGCGTTGCTGGAGACCGGCGACACCGACGGCGCGTTGTCGTCGGCGCGGACGGCGCTCGCGGTGGCGTCCGACGCCGTGTCGCCGTACCACCAGGCCCTCGCGCACGACCGGCTCGCGGCGGTGTTCGACCAGCTCGGCGCGGCGGGGGCGGCGGCGCACTGGCAGCGGGCGCTGGCGCTGTTCACCGAGCTGGGGGCTCCTGAGGCCGACGGGGTGCGGGCGAGGCTGGCCAGGTCGCGGGCCGCGACCGTGGCGTAAGGGGTTCGCCGGTCAGGACTGCGTGATCACCCGATGCCTCGGGGAGGGCCTCAGGACGACCCTCAGGACCATGACGGAATGGACTCCTGAGGCGATCAAGGCGGAGATCGAGTACCGGCGCGGCAACGCCCGGTTCAACTGGCAGCGCTCCCACGGCACCGGGCCGTCCTGGCTGCGGCGGGTGATCCACCGCACCTCGCGGAAACACGGCGGCGTCGGGGCATGACGTGTGCGAGCATGCCACTCGTGGCGCGCCTCGGTTCCGGTATCCCGTTGGTCGCGCGCGACCGCGAGCTGGACCGGTTGCGCGCCGCGTTGGCGCAGGCGGGGGAGGGCACCGCGGGGGCGGTGCTGCTCGCGGGGGACGCCGGGGTCGGCAAGACCCGGCTCGTCGGCGAGCTCGCGGCCAGCGCCGGCGACACGCTCGTCCTCACGGGACGGTGCCTCGACGCCGGCGAGACCGGGTTGCCCTACCTGCCGTTCGCGGAGGCGTTGAGCACGCTCGGGAACACGGCGAACCGGCCCGCGCTCGCGATGCTGCTGCCCAAGCTCGCACTGCCCGCCGAACGCGAGCCCGGCACCGAGGGCATGATCGCGCCGAGTCTCATCCCCGGCCGCAGGCCCGAGCAGGACGTGGCGCAGCTCCAGCTGTTCGACGCGGTGCTCGGGCTGCTGGGCGACCTCTCCGAACGGCAGCGCGTGCTGCTCGTCGTCGAGGACCTGCACTGGGCGGACGCGTCGACCCGCTACCTGCTGTCGTTCCTGTTGTCCCGCCTGCGTTCCCAGCGCCTGCTCGTCGTCTGCACCTACCGCGCGGACGACCTGCACCGCAGCCACCCGTTGCGCCCCTTGCTGTCCGAGCTGGTCCGGCTGCCCGCCGTCGACCGCCTGGACCTCACGCCGTTCAACGCCGCCGATGCCCGCCGGTTCGTCGAGGCGCTGTCCGACGACCTGCCCGAGGACGTCGTGCGGCAGGTCGCGGAACGCTCCGAGGGCAACGCGTTCTTCGCCGAGGAGCTGACCGCGGTCGCCACGTGCGACGACGCGCGGTCGTTGCCCTCGGCGCTCGCCGACGTGCTGCTCAGCCGCGTCGAGAGCCTCAGTCCCGAGGCGCAGCACGTCGTCCGCGTCGCGTCGGTGCGCGGCCGCCGCGTCCGGCACTACCGGCTGCGCGAGGTCGCCGGCATGACGGACCTCGCCTTCGACACGGCGTTGCGCGAGCTGGTCCAGCACCACCTGCTCGTCGTGGAGGACGACGAGGTCTACGCGTTCCGCCACGCCCTGGTGCGCGAGGCCGTCTACGGCGACCTCCTTCCCGGCGAACGGGTGCGGCTGCACGCCGGCTACGCCCACCACCTCGCCCAGCACCTCGACGAGCGCGGTGCCGCCGCGGCGCTGGCGCACCACGCCTTCCAGAGCCACGACCTGCCGCGGGCGCTCACCGCGTCGATCACGGCGTCCCGCGAGGCCGAACGGGCGGGCGCGCCCGCGGAGTCGTTGCGCTACCTGGAGAAGGCGCTCAACCTGTGGACGGCCGTGCCGGAGGCGGAGCGTCCGTCCGATGTGGACGAGGCGGTGCTGCTGCGGCGCGCGTCCTGGGTCGCGGGCACGGCGGGGCAACCCGAACGGGCCGTGGCTTTCGGCCGCAGCGCGAAGAAGGCGCTCGACGGCCAGTCGCCCGAGGACGCCGCCGAGGTGCTGCTGCGGCTCGCGCAGGCGCTGTCGACGCTCGACGGCAACGACCGCGAGCACCACGAGGTGATGACCAGCGCGTGGGAGCTGGTGCGCGAACGGGAGGCGAGCCCGACCCGCGCCCGCGTGCTGGCGGGCATGGCCTCGTTGCTGCGCCAGCAGAGGAAGTACGCGGAGGTCGGTGACTTCGCCGAGAAGGCCATCGCGGACGGCAGGAAGGCGGGTGCGCCCGGCGCGGTGGCGGACGCCCTCGGCACCCTCGGGCTCCTCGGCGACTACGCGGGCCGCCACGACGAGGCGCGGACGAACTTCGAACGCGCGATCGAGAGCGCCCGCGAGGTCGGGGCGGTCAACACCGAGCTGCGGGCCTGGTACTACTTCGGCCTGATGTACTACGACTCCGGTGAGCTCGCCGAAGCCGCGCGCGTCTACCGCGAGGCGGGCGACAGGGCCCAGGAGACGGGGCTCACCTGGAGCACCTACGGCGTGGAGATCCGCATCCTGCAGGTCCTCGTGCACTACTACCTCGGCGACTGGTCCTATGCGGAGTGGGCGAGCGAACCGCCCGGCACGTCCGTGTCCTCCACGGTCCTGGCCCGTCTCGCCGCCGCCGGCACGCACCTGACGGTCTCGCGCGGCGACCTGGCCGAGTCCGAGCGGATGATCACCAAGCTGCGCAAGGACTGGCACCGCGACATCCAGATCGCGCTCATCACCGGCGGCACGGGCGGCGAGCTCGCGTTGTGGCGCGGCCGGCCGGAGCTCGCGGTCGAACGGGTCGCGGACGCCGTGGAGTGGACCAAGAAGCTCGGCGGGCCGTGGTCGCTCGCGGACATCCGGATCGGCGCGATCGGGGTCGCCGGGTACGCCGACATCGCCGCCAAGGCGCGCCGCAAGCGGGACGCCGAGGCCGAGGCGAAGGCCGTCGAGGCGGGTCGCGAGCTCGCCGGTCACGTCCGGCTCACCGCGGAGAACGGCGTGCCGCGCACCACCTCCCTGGGGCCGGAGGGGCGGGCGTGGCTCGCCCGGTCGAACGCGGAGGAGTCCAGGCTGACCGGGCCCGGCGACCCGGAGCTGTGGAAGGCAGCGGTCGACGGGTTCGCCTACGGGCTCGTCTACGAGCAGGCGTGGTGCCGCTGGCGGTACGCGGAGGCGTTGCTCGGCGCCGACCGCCGCGACGAGGCCGCGGAGGAGCTGCGGCAGGCCGACGAGGTGGCGACCAGGCTCAAGGCCGGTCCGCTCGCCGAGGCCGTGGCGTCGTGCGCCAAACGCGCCCGCATCACCCTCAGGGCCGAGGAACCGGCCCGTGCGCAGGTCGACCTCTTCACCCCGCGCGAACGCGACGTGCTCGGGCTGGTGGCGTCCGGCCGGACGAACCGCGAGGTCGGCGAGGAGCTCTACATCAGCGAGAAGACCGTCTCCGTGCACCTTTCCCGGATCATGGCCAAGCTCGGTGCTTCCCGGCGCGCGGAGGCCGTGGCGATCGCGTACGACCGGGGTCTGCTGGAGTAGTCCCGGTTGTCATACCTCAGGCTGACGCGCAACGCGTCGCGGAGTTGATGACCGCGCACTCGGGCTGCTCCTAGCTTCTTCCTCAGCGAGAACACCCCCTGTGAGGAAGGCGAGCCACATGTCTGCACTGGTGTCCGAGGTCGGCACCCGGACCGCCGCGGCGGCCCACAACCTGGTGAAGGTCTACGGCAGGGGTGACACCGCGGTGCGGGCGCTCGACGGCGTCGACGTCGCCTTCCAGGCCGGCCGGTTCACCGCGATCATGGGCCCGTCCGGTTCCGGCAAGTCCACGCTGATGCACTGCCTGGCGGGACTGGACACCGTGGACAGCGGGTCCATCCACATCGGACAGACCGAGATCACGAAGCTGGGCGACAAGGACCTGACGAAGCTGCG
>NZ_DASVFL010000194.1:0-8732 GCF_036380075.1 Lentzea sp.
CCGTCCTCGACGAGAACGGCGAGTCGGGTCCGGGCTGGCAGTTCGGCCCCACCTGGCCCGACACCGCATATATCACACTCCTGCGCCGCGACACGGTCGGCGGACACTACCTGGGCACCGTGCCATTGCATTCCGGCTTGAACTCATCGGAGTCGGCGACTGGCGAATTCGGCTTCAGTGGACCCGAATCTGACCCGACTGGTTCTGGCTGGAACACAGATCAGACAGTTACCCCATTTCCTTCCGGCAACACGTGGCTACACCAATTGCCTCCATCCAATCCGGCCCCGACCGGCTGGCCTCAATCTGTGCCACAGTTAATGCAAGAATTAATCGATAAAGTGGTCCACTGGCGACCTGCGCCCACTGGGGAGGGGGTGGATAACCTCCGTGAACACATTGAGCGCAATGATCTGATGAAATCGGCGTTTCCGCTGGACATCAACAATTACGGAACCTTCGCGCACTCGCGAACGCAAGATGTTTTGCATGCGTGGGCGAAGGGATTCCGGGAAGAAATCGACCCCACCTCTGCAAAAACTTATACGTGGAAACGTGTTGCCGAATTATCGGGTGGGCTTCTCGACGGGAAGACCGTGCAGTATCTGTGGCAGGAGGATCGCCCTGCCGTTCCAGAACTCTCCGAGGAGCTTGCCGGCGAGTTGATCGACTGGCGGCCATCGATTACTGGAGAAGGCCCGCTGAGTCTCCGCGAACACATCACCCAGGACGACCGGCTCAGGATGGCGCTTCCCTTTGACACCGAACCGAGCGGGCGCTTCGTTCACCAGCAGACGCGCGCAATGGTAAACGCGTGGGCGAAAGGTTTACGTGGTGAACTCGACCGGGAGACCGGAAAGCCCTACACCAAAAGGCGCGTCGTGGCGCTGTCCGGACAGCTCATCGCCTCACGAGGGTTGCGGCGTTTGTGGCGGGACGATCGTTCTCCCGAGCGGGAGCTGTCCGCAGTGCCTGCCATCAATAAGCGGTCAGCGGGCGCAGACGCTCCGCACATCGCGATGGACGTCGATGAGCCGGCGACTTCCGGGTCTGCCGGAAAGCGCGCCGGTGGTGCCGAGAACGTAGACGGTGACCACGGCCCCTACGGGGATCCGATGGTCTTGGACCCAGCGCACGCCCTGCCCATCGGACTGGACGAGTTCGGTGCCGACGAAGGCCTCGGCCTCTCAGGTCTAAATCTGTCCGGAATGGACATCGATCAGATCCTTCCCGACGTCGATGCGAACGGTGCCGTGCCGACCACTGCGGACGACGCGGTCGAGCAGCGGGCCCGTCCCGACACCGGTCCGTTCGAGTCCTACTCGGGCGACATGGACGTAGATCCGGTCGATATGGCCGAGCCGGATTTGCCGTCGACGGTCTGGGACACGGCCATGGCCGAGGCTTCCATTCTGACGGCACGTCCCGGCCAGAGCCTCTCCGGTGTGGACCCGCACGACTTCGACGAGATCGACTGGGCAGCGATTCCGCACGACCTCGCCGAGATCCTCGTCCCGGAACCGCATTCGGATGAGTCCGCAGAGGCTCGCCATCACCGACTCGTCTCCGGCCAACCCGTCGCCCAGGGCGATTTCGGGGAACAGCGCACACTGACGTTCTCGAACCACGAACACGCACAGCTGCTGAAGGCTGCGAAACAGCTCACCCGGATGATGGCGCTCGGACACCGGGAGTTCGACTTCCTGGTCAGTCTGCACGGTCCGGACGGCCTCTCCTCCCGTCACGACCAGATGGCACGCGCCGTCGGCAGACAGCTCGTCGAAGAAGCCGACCTCATCCTGCGCGCCGACGAGTTCGCTGGCGGCTCGACCCTCGGACTGACCCTGCACGTCCAGCTGGACATCCGAGACGGCTCCCCGGAAGAAGACCGGGGCCGCTGGGAGCTGCGTCAGCAATCCACCCTTCCCGAACCGGCGTTCTCCGCAACGCCACCTGCGCTCACGCCAGCTTCCGAACCACCACGTTCGTCCGCCCCGCCCGCAGCGGTGGTCTCCGATCCTGCTGTCCGACTGCTGCTGGCGAGCGCCTCGGTGGCGCACGGCGAGTTCTCCCCACGACACGCTGCCATGCTGTCACGTGACGAGCTGGCCAGACTCGAACGAGCAGCCCTGCACATCGCCGACTTGGTCCGCCAAGGACACGCGGAGTTCGACGCACTCATCCAGCTTTCCGGACCACCACACGGACACGAGCAGGTGTCACGAGCTGTGGCACTTGAGTTCGCCACCGCGATCAACACCGTCCTCGCCGGCGACGGCTATCCGGCCGGAACGATCTCCAGGATCGCTGTCAAACTCCGGCAAGGGATCGCCGAACCGACAGGTCCGGCTGACGATGAACGATGGGAACTGCGCGTGATTCCCGCCGAGTGGAACAACCCCCAATGACGCCACCTCCACCTTCGGAACACCGCCCCCGGTCATCCCCGCGCCCGAAGCACCGGCCGTGGTGTCGCCCGAACCCGTGCCGATGCGTGCTCCCGGTCCGGTTTCAGCGGTGGATCCTCAGCAGGAGTCACGTAGACAGGTCGCGCCTCAGCGGGAACCTCATCCTCGCGCACCGGTCTCGCTGGCGGAGGGACGGTTCGGCGATCTGAGCGCGCCACGGTTGAGCGAGTCTGACCGCACGGCTCTTCTGCCGGCCGGCAGGCGAGATCGCCCGCCGGACCGTGGGCCTGTCTACGAACCTGCGTGAGGGACTCGACCTGCGGGTCGAGCTGAGACTGGCCGGAACGAACAGGGACGACGTCCAGAACCGTCAGCTCGTCCTGACCGATGTGGTCGACAGGGAGATCTCCGCTCTCGTGCAGACCGCGCTGGACGGGCAACACCCCCTGGGGGAACACCCTCGCCGGCCGGACCAGCGGGACTGGGGGATCACCGTCGTCCCCACCCTCGCGGACGAGCACCTCGACAACACCTGGGAGCTGTTCGTCTACGACAGTCCACTGGGGATGACCGAGTCCTGCCGGGAGCAGTCGGACTTCGAGACGCGTGTGGTGAACACAGGCGTTCTCGCGGTCGCCGACCGCCGCCCGCCATGACCGTGCTTGAACCGATTCTCCACCTGCTCCAGGAAGCCGTGTGTAGCCGGCTTGCCGCCTACCCGCCAGGCACCGCGAGTTTCACGATCGATCAGCTGATGGCGCGGGTGGGTGTTGTGGCCGACGTGGTCGAGGTGGATGACCCACGGCTGGGACGGGTACGGGTGCACGTGCGGGATCGGCACGCGGGTGAGGGACCGTCGGGACCCTCCGCGACTGCGCCGCGGCAGTGACCATGGAGGCTCCGGCCTGGACTCCGCGCAACCCCACCCCGCTCACCGACCGGCTGGCCGCGTGCACCGCCAGCCTGTCCGACGTGGACGTCGTCCCGCGCACCGACGCCTCCGGCCGCATCCGCGGCATGTTCTTCCCCGGCACCACTCCGGTGGGACCGCGATCGTCCAGACCGCCTTCCGCAACAGCGCCGCCGGTCAGAACGACTACACCGTCGCTGTACACCACAACGACCACGGCTTCCACGGCCGCCTCACCACCACCGGCCAAGCCGTGCACCTCACCTCCGCTCGACATCCTGCGCCTGCTCACCAGCACCAGCCTGCCCGGCGGCCACCCCCGCCCAACACCTCCTGCGCCATCAGCCCTACCACGGCGCGACCACCTCTGTCGGAACCTTTGATCGGCGAATTCATCCGAGCAGCGTGCCTGCTCAGTGATCTCGAGGTCACCAGGGCCTACGACCGCTTCGGGTCGCAGGAAATGGGTGTGCTCCGCGCGGAGCCGGGCAGGACCTATGACGGCACGCACGCAGATCTGATCGCGAACACGAGCAAGGGCGAACGAGAATCACAATGACCGAAGCCACGAAGGAAACGCGGGCGGAGACCCCGTTCGAGAGCTGGTTCCTACTGATGGGTCCCGCCTGGGTTCCGGCGTCGATGAACGAGGCGCCGTCCATCGACGCTGTCCTCGGATTGTGGCCGGTCGAGGACGGGGGTGAATTCGGAAAGTTCCGGGCGAACCCGGGATACGTCCCGGAGGGCGGACGCTCGCCGTCGGACCTGCTGGACGCGGTGCTGCGACTGGTGCTCCAGGGGCGGGCCGAGGCCGAGCATATCCAGCTGGTGCTGCGCGACTCGTACTGCGACATCGCGATGAACGGTGGCGGCAACCCGCTCGTCACCAAGTCGCCCGATGACGTCCTGTGCGTGGTGGTCGCGACGGGGGAGGTGCACCGGCAGCGGATCATGTGCTCCCCGGTGGAGCCAGATCGACCTAGGCGAGCTCGTCGTGCTGCTCGCAGACGGGGTCGACGTCCTGTTCGATCCGGCAGGACCCGCGTCGGTACGGCTCACCGGCGACTTCATGCGCGAGATGATGATGGAGGACGAGCAGACCGCAGAGCTCTACGCGAACCCACCGGGCGGCGTCCGGCCTACTGGCGGTGCGGTGGATGCCGGGGACGTCCGCGCTGCCGGAGTCTTCCGCGCGCTTCGCCGACTGACCGTCCTTCGAGGTCCGGTCGGCGTCTGCTGCGCCGGGGACTTCCCGGTTCCCGCGCAGCGACGGTACGTTCGGAGTTCGTGTAGCCGGTCAGCTGCGCCGTGCGGTCTTCGTCACGGGTTCGAGGATCTCCGGGAGGGCTTCGAGGCCGGCGGCGATGCCGGTGAACCAGTCCAGCGTAGGTCTCGCCAACTTGCCGGTCGCGCGTCCCTCGTCGTCGGAGATCGAGTTGATCGCCGCTACGTACCAGCGGATCATCCGCAGCCACGCGGACACCGACTCTGTCCGGAACCGCACGGCACCGCCGGTCGGGGGGAGGGTCGCGAGCTGCTCGCGCAAGAGGCGCGAGATTTCCGTGAAGCAGGCGATCTCGTGGAAGGCGAGTGTCCAGGCCGGTTCGTCCTGTCCGAGTTCGGCGCGCAGCAGCGCGAGAAGACGTGGATCGGCTGTGGCCTTGACCGGCACGCGCTGCCCCTGGACCGTCCCGTACGAGTCGGCGCGGTGTTCCAGCAATCGAAGGAGGCTTTCCGCGTAGCCTCGGAGAATGTCGACTTCGAACTCCTCGAAGTAGCCCACGACATCGGCGCCACAGCGGTCCCAGCAAATCATGGCCGGGAGTAGATCAGCACCGTCAACGGTGAAGGCCTCCTGTGTGGGCACCCTGGCCCGTTGGTCGCATGATCACTGCCCTCGTGTACGTGCCGTCTCCTGACGAATGCGCGGTGGCGCAATGTCCATTGTGGACTAACGGTGGTTTTCGCGTCCTGACCGGCGACTGCCGATCTGCTCGTCAGCGACCCCAAAGGCACTCTTGTCGGGTGTCGTGGGCGCCCACGCCGCAAACCCGCGATATCACTGGATCTTTCCGTTGGAACTGTGACATGGCCTGCTGGGACCGTATCTGGTCGAGCTTAGTCGGAGTGTTCGAGGAACACGAGATCGGCGAAGGTCGTCCCGCGCGGGGGTGATGTGGTTCCCGGACCGCGCGACCACGGACCGGCGCGCACAACGATCCCGCGGCGCGAGTACGGCGGCAACGGTCCTGACTGGATGCCGGCGTGGGAGGAGGCGGCACATCTCGACTTCGTCAGCCCAACCCTGCGGAGGTGGGGGGGCGGGACCCTGCCCGTGACCGGCGGCCACACCCGGCTCTCGACGTTCGAGGAGGCGATCGGCTGGTTGCTCGTGCTGGACTTCTACCTCGTGTCACTGCACTCGGTGGACGGCGACGCGAAGATTGTCCGCTGGCTGGACCCCGTCTCGATGAGTGGGCTGAGGGACCTCGGACATGAACTGCCGCGAGTGGTCAACGGTGCCGCCGGTCCGGAACGAACGCACGATCAGATGATGCCGTGACGAAGCGCGTAGGCGACCGCATGCGCCCTGTTGCGCAGCTCGAGCCTGTTCAGGAGGCTGTGCAGGATGTTCTTGACCGTGCGCTCCGAGTAGATCAGGCGTTCGGCGATCTCGGCCGTGTCGAGACCGTCCGCGAGCAGCCGGAGGACCTCCGTCTCCCGCTGGGACAGCCCGCTGAGGCTCAGGTCGCGCGGGCTGAGCGTGTTCTCGTGCAAGAGCTTCAGCCCGTGCAGCACGTTGCCCAGGTGCTCCGCCGGGAGGTCTCCGCGCCCCTCCCGGGCGTCGAAGATCGCTTGGATGAGCCTGGCCCGGGTCGTGGCCTCGCCGCGTGGAAGCAGCACAACCAGGCCACGCTCGATGGCGGACCACAGCTCGGCCTGCCTCAGGTTGTCGGCGATCAGCACCATCCGCGGGCTCGTCACATCGGAAAGCAGTTTCGGCAGATCTGTCTCGTCGGACACGACGATGGTGACTTCGGCTTCCTCGCAGCTGGGGACGAGGTCGATTCCCGGGGTGGAGCGCAGCATCGCGATCAGGCCGGACTCGACGAGCGGGTCGATGGTCCTGATCGCAACCTGGGTGCCTGTCCGGCGTGACTGTCCGGCGGCGGCAGAACGGCGGGACCCGCCCTGCCAGGCGGTAAGCGAGGTCATGCAGACCATGACAGCAGTGATCAGGTCCGAATCACCAGCCGTGCCGGGAGGCAGGTTCGACTGAGGTGAAAAGCTGCCGGTTGAGTCCGCCCTGTCCACCAATTGATACACAGCTGGACCGGTTAAGCAAGACACCCGAGTGGAAGCAGGTTGCCCGTGCGGTGCTTTCAGGCAGGGATGAATGCGCTTCCACCCCGCTGCCGAGCGCAGGCGTTGATCGCGGATTGCGTACTGGTCTCTACTGTCCGGGTGTCCTCACCCAAATCCGAACAGATCGAAGAGTTGATGGAGCAGTATCGCCGTCAGTTCGCCGAGATCAGCGAAACGCAGCGCAAGCTGCGTGAGATCTCCTGCACGGCGACCGCCGCCCGGCAGGTTGTCGCCGTGACGGCGGCGCATGGCGGAGCGGTGTCGGACATCCGGTTCCCCGTGGGCGCATACAAGCGCATGGCGCCGTCGGAGCTCGCCGCCGTGATCGTCAAGACCATCGCGGAGGCGCAGGGCATGGCACGCCGGGAGGCCGCTGTCCTGATCGCACCGACCCTGCCTCCTGGCATGGACGCGGAGAGTCTTCTCTCCGGCGAGGCGGACCTCCGGACTTTCCTCCCGCCCGAACCCGAACTGCTGGGCACCACGCGTGACATCACGACCGGCGGGGATCTGGACGCGTGAGCACCAAGAACCCCAATGCCGCCAGTGGATCCGACAACCCGTCATCCTCGACTGCGGGACAGAGCTCGTCGTCGAGGGGCGAGTTCGGGAACGAACCCATCAGCGTCGACACGGCCGCGATCCGCAGGGCCGCGGCTTACTCGGGTGCCTTGGCCGAGGAGTTCGAGCTGATGACGGCGAGGTTCGACCGGTTGAGCGTCCGGCGACCGCTGGTGGTGGACGGTGAGACGGACGAATCCTGGAGGAACGTCGAGCCGGCCTACGTCGACGGGAGCAAATCCCTGAGCGACGGGACGCGGGGCCTGGCGCAGGCGATGCGAACCAAGTTCGAGGTCGGTCTCCAGGAGTTCGCCAAGTTCGCCGAGGACATGGAACACCGCAACGACGCGGTGGCGGGCGGTGCGTTCCGCCCGCCTGCCGACCCCCCG
This sequence comes from Lentzea sp., assembly GCF_036380075.1. Classification (NCBI taxonomy): domain Bacteria; kingdom Bacillati; phylum Actinomycetota; class Actinomycetes; order Pseudonocardiales; family Pseudonocardiaceae; genus Lentzea; species Lentzea sp. The sequence continues at coordinate 7,635 of NZ_DASVFL010000194.1, forward strand.
GCTCGGAGCGCGACTCCGCCGGTCGCCGGCACTCCGGTCCTGCCCGGCATGGTGGACAACCCCACCGGCGTTCGCCGCCGGCCGGGCGACTGACCCGCTGCGGGTCCCGGAGCGCTTCCGTTTCCTCTGGCATCAGCCGAGGCGCGCCAAAACTCGCAGTACCCTGATTTCCGAATCAATCGGCCGTGGTGAGTTCGTCCCGCGTTACCTACGAGACACGACGATCGCCCGACACGGGAATGCGTTCCTCGAAAAGTTCGAACGTGCTGCGGTCCTGGTGTGCAAGGGCATTGATGCGCCGCGCTCGCTGATCTGAGCAGCCGTGTGTGGTGTTCTTTGAATGGCTGAGCGTTGTCCGGGACGGTCACGCTCCGGGCAACCCGAAAACGTTCGTCTACCGAGGAGATTCTTCATGGCCGGAATGTCAACCACCACCCCGGGAATGCAGCAGGCCGAGGGCTACCTCGCCAGCACGCAGTCCACGGCGACCAAGGGCGTCAGCCAGGTCAGGGAGATGCTCGACGTCCTGCGGAGCAGCTGGACCGGTGACGCCTCGGGGGCGTTCGCCAAGTCGATGGACGACTGGCTGACCGACTGCCGGTTCATCAGCCAGAAGCTCGGCGAGATGGTCGAGTTGATGAAGGGCAACCGGCAGGCGATCACCTCCGGTGAGTCGACCAACGTCGAGCGCGCCTCCGCCATCCCCGTCGGGCCCGGCCTGCAGGGCCTCTGAGCCCTCGCCGCGATCCCCATCCACCTGCCGGAAGGACCTACCAATGGCCACCTACACCTTCAACCCCGCCATGGCGGACACGGTCCGCGACGAGATGGCCAGGGTGACCAAGCTCCTCAAGACCGAGCTGGAGAACATGGACCAGCAGGTCCGCCTCACGCTCGCCGACTGGGACGACGCCGCGAAGCGCTCGTACGACCAGGCTCAGAGGGAGTGGACCGCGGCGGCGAACCGCATGCCGCACAGCCTGCACGCCGCCGAGGTCGCCCTGAGCGAGATCACGAGCGGTTACCTCAAGGTCGAGCACACCGGCATGAACGCCTGGGGCGGGTTCTCCGTCAAGTAAGACCCTGTGGTGCCCCCCG
>NZ_DASVFL010000195.1:0-21789 GCF_036380075.1 Lentzea sp.
TCCTTCCGGGCGTCGTCAGAACGTGAGGGTCCAGGCGTCGATGTTTCCGGCGTCGTAGGTCCACACGTCGGTGACCTGCAGCTTCCACGTGCCGTTGCGGTTCTCCGCGGACGCGTCGACGGTGTAGGTCTCGTGCACACCCGCGGACGAGGTCGCTCCCTTGGCCTTCTTGAGGCTGTAGGTGGCGCCGGACGGACCGACCAGGTCGATGGCGAGGTCGGCGGTGTACGGGTGGTTGATGTCGACCTTGACCTTGGTGGCGGTCGAGGCCTTGCCGGTGCAGCCCGTGACGCTCACCGAGGAGGTGACGGCGGTGCCGTTGTCCGGGATGGACACGTCGTCGCCGTTCGTGGCGGCGGCGCACGGTTCGGGGTCGGGGTTGCCGCCGCCGATGAAGCTGATGTTGAGCAGCTTGTTCGGCGAGCCTTGCAGGTCGGTGATCTTGCCGGTCGTGGCGTTGTTCACCAGCGCGTCGCGAACCTGGGCAGGGGTGGCGGACGGGTTCGCGGACACGTACAGCGCGGCGGCGCCGACGACGTGCGGGGTGGCCATCGAGGTGCCGCCCATCGACGTGGTGCCGCCGCCGTTCTTGGTGGAGGTGATGTTCGAGCCGGGGCCGAACAGGTCGACGCACGAGCCCCAGTTCGACGCCTGGCCGCCGGTGTAGATCGACCGCTTGTCGGCCGAGTCGCTGGCGGCCACCGTGATGGCCTCCGGCACGCGGGCGGGCGAGGTCTGGCAGGCGTCGCCGTTGTTGTTGCCGGCCGCGAGACCGAACGTGACGCCGGCCGCGATGGCGCGCTTCACCGCGTTGTCCACAGTGGAGTCCGCGCCGCCGCCGAGGCTCATGTTCGCCACGGCGGGCTTCTTCGCGTTCTGGGCGACCCAGTCGATGCCCTTGATGATCTGCGAGTACTGGCCGTTGCCCGAGCAGTCGAGCACGCGGACCGCGACCAGGTTGACCTTCTTCGCCACGCCGTAGGTCTTGGACCCGACCGTGCCGGCGACGTGCGTGCCGTGGCCCTGGCAGTCGGAGGCGTCCGGGTCGCTGTCGATGAAGTCGTAGCCGTCCTTGGCCCGGCCCTCGAACTCCGTGTGCGCCTTGTAGATGCCGGTGTCGAGGATGTACGCCGTCACGTTCGACGCCGTGTTCGGATAGGTGTAGCGCTGGTCGACCGGCAGGTTCGCCTGGTCGATCCGGTCGAGGCCCCACGTCGGGTTCGTCTGGGTGTCGGACATCCGCGCCCAGCCGTCCTGCTGCACGTACGCGACGGACGGGTCGGCCGCGAGCCTGCGGGCCGCCGCCTCGTCCATCTTCACCGCGAAGCCGCGCACCGACGCGACGTAGGTGTTGCTGACCTTGCCGCCGTGCTTGCGGGCCAGGTCGAGCGCCTTGGCGTTGGTGGTCGGGGCGTCGCTGGCGCCGTCCTTGAACACCACGATATAGCTGCCCGCGACGGGTTCGGCGGTCTTCTGGATCGACCCCGTCTGGGCGGTGGCGGGGCTGCTCACGGCCGCCGCGACGGCCAGGCCGACGCCGGCCGCCGCGAGCACGCGTGCTGTGCGATCGAGTCGCATCTCGGTTTCTCCGTTCCGGCCGCCTCGGCAGGGATGGGCGGCCACGTGCGGATCACGATCGAGCGACTGTGAACGACGAACAATCCGGATATCGCTACGTAGGGATACCCGACTTTCACCTACCATCGGTCCGGATGAGCCGGACACCGAGATCGGGCCAACGGCGGCCCGACCCCACGGGGCTGATGCGGACCAGCTCGCCGGTGCTGGTGGGGCGGGGTGATCAGCTCGGCGCGCTGCGGGCCGCCGTGCCCAGCCAGCCGGCCGTCGTGCTGGTCGAGGGCGAGGCGGGTGTGGGCAAGTCGCGCCTGGTCCGCGAGCTGCTCGACGCCGACCTGGGCCCGATCGCCGTGCTGATGGGCCACTGCCAGCCGGTGGGGGAGCCGTTCCCGTACGGCGCGGTGCTGGAGGCGTTGCGCGACTGCACGGAGCGCCTGGCGCGCAACCACACGCGGCTGAGCCCGGTCGCCGGTGTGCTCGGCGCGGTGCTGCCCGAGCTCGCCGGGTACCTGCCCGCGCCACCCGCCCCGACCGGCGACCCGCGCGCCGAACGGCACCGGGTGTTCCGGGCGATGCGCGAGCTCATCGGCGTGCTCGGGCCGGTGCTGCTCGTCGTCGAGGACCTGCACTGGGCCGACGACGGGTCGCGCCAGCTGCTGCGGTTCCTGATGGGCGACCCGCCCGCGAACCTGTCCATCGTGGTCACCTACCGCCGCGAGGACCTGCCGGACGGCGTCCCGCTCGGCTCGGCGTACCGGCCGCCGACCGGGATCACCAGCGCGGTGCTGGAACTGGTGCCGCTCGACGTCGGCGAGGTGCGGGCGTTGACGTCGGCCATCCTCGACGGCGAGCCGGTGTCCGCCGAGTTCGCGGCCAAGCTGCACGAACGCACGGCCGGTATCCCGTTCGTGGTCGAGGAAACGCTGCGCGCGTTGCGGAACCCCGCCGGTGCGGTGCACGCCGACGGCGCGACGGCACGGCGTCTGCTCGACAACGTCGACGTGCCCGTGCTGCTGCGCGACGCGATGGCCGAGCGCCTGGCCGCGCTGCCCGAGGCCGCGACCCTGCTCGTTCGAGCGGCCGCCGTGCTGGGCGCGCCCGCGACCGCCGAGCTGCTCGGCTCCGTCGCGGGGATCGACAGCGCGGCGCTGACCCACGCGTTGAGCGGCCACGTCCTGCACGAGGTCGACGCACGGCGTTACGGCTTCCGGCACGCGCTGGCCCAGCAGGCCGTCTACGACACGTTGAGCGGCCCGGACCGCCAGCGGCTGCACGCCCGCGCCGTGGACGTGCTCGACCAGGTCGAACCGCGCCCGCTGGTCCAGCTCGCCGAGCACAGCGAACGCGCCGGGCGCACGGCCGAGTGGCTGCGCTACGGCGAGGCCGCCGCCGACCGCGCCGCCGAGGTGGGCGACGCGGGCACCGCCACCACCCTGCTGCAACGGCTGCTGCACGACCCGGCCGTGCCGTCAGCCGACGTCGACCGGCTCGCGATCAAGCTCGGCCAGATCGCCCACCAGGGTCTCGACCAGCTCGTTCCGGCCGAGACGCTGGAACGCCTGCTGTCGGACCGGCGGCTGTCCACGGCCGCCCGCGGGCAGGTGCGGCTGTACCGGGGCGTGCTGCTGATCCGCCAGGCCGGCGGCGTCGAGGAAGCCCGGTCGGAGCTCGAACGCGCGGTCGCCGACCTGAACGAACGCCCGGATCTCGCCGCACGGGGTGCCGCCGTGCTGGGGCTGTCGTACCTCGGTTCGACGCCGTTCGCCGAAGTGCGGCCGTGGCTCGACCACGTCGACGAGGTGCGGGTGGCGTTCGACGATCCCGAGCTGAGGATGTCGTTGTACGCCAACGTGGTCGGCTCCCGGATGCACACCGGCGACCCGTCCGTCCTCACCGGACTGGAGTTCGCCTCCGCCGCCACGCCCGGCGAGCTGCGCCAGCTCGCCCGCGCCCACTGCAACCTCGCCGACGCCCTCACGACGACCGGTCACCTCGACCTCTGCGCGGACCTGCTGCGCAACGGCCTGCGGTTCGCCTCGGAGTGCGGCGCGCCGTTCGTCGCGAGCACCGCCCACGCCACCCGGACCCGCCTCGACTGGCTGACCGGCAACTGGGACGGCCTGGCCGAGCGCGCCGGCACGTTGCTCGACGAGTACCGCGACCTGTTCCCGGTGGCCAGCGAGCTGTGCCTGGTGCTCGGGTCGCTGGCGACGGCGCGCGGCGAGTGGTCGGAGGCCACCAGCCACCTGACCGAGACCGGCGCGTTCGCCCCCGAGGAGTCGATCGCCCCGGTCGCCATCGCCGGGTGCGCGGCCCTCGCCCGCACGATGCTCGCCCAGGACGAGGTGACGCGGGCGTGCGTGGACGTCGACCGCGGCCTGGCCATCGTCCGGGGCAAGGGCGTCTGGGTGTGGGCCTCCGAGCTCGGGCCGGTCGCCGTGACCACGTTCCTGGCCGCCGGTCGCGAGACCGACGCCGAGACCCTGATCGGGGAGATCGCCTGCGGGGTGGAGGGCCGCGACGCGCCGATGGCGTTCGCCGCGCTGGCCCACTGCCGTGCGCTGCTGTGCGAGGCCCGCGGCCAGGTCGACGACGCCGTGTCGCTCTACCGCGAGGCCGCCGACCGGTACTCGGCGCTGCCCGCGCCGTACCTCGCGGCGCTGGTCGCCGAACGCGAGGCGATCTGCCTCGTGCCGACGGACCACGAGAAGGCGTCCGAGTGCCTGTCCGCCCTGGTGGACACGTTCGACGCGCTCGGGGCGACCCGCGACGCGGCGCGGTGCCGGCACCTGCTGCGCGGCATCGGCGGCGGCAAGCCGTCCCGGCGGGGCCGTCGCGGGTACGGCAACGAGCTGTCGCCGCGGGAGCAGGAGGTGGCGCGGCTGCTGGCCGCCGGGCACACGAACCGGCGGATCGCGGACGTGCTGTTCCTGTCGCCGCGGACCGTCGAGCAGCACGCGGCACGGGTGCTGCGGAAGCTCGGGGTGTCGTCGCGGGCGGAGCTGCAGGCCGAGGACCTCGGCTAACCCTTGACGATCTTCATCGGGAACTGCGAGTTCGTGCGGGCCACGCCCGGCAGCCGCGTGAGCGCCGACATGTACAGCTGCTCGTAGGCCGCGAGGTCCGCGACCGCGACCCACAGGTGGTAGTCGGGCTGCCCGAACATCCGCACGCACGACTCCACCTCGTCGATCTCGGCGACCCTCGCCTCGAACGCCTCGATGGTCGCCAGGTCCTGCGCGGCGATGTCGATGTGCACCAGCACGCGGAAGCCGCGGCCGAGCGACTTCGGGTCGACGGCGGCGTGGTAGCCGGTGATCACCCCGGCCTCCTCCAGCGCCCGCACCCGCCGCAGGCACGGCGACGGCGTGAGGCCCACCTTGTCGGCCAGTTCGGTGTTGGTGAGCCTGCCGTCTTCCTGGAGAAGGCGGATGATTGCGCGATCGATGCGGTCCACTGGTGGATCATGCCACTTCTTCGTGCTTTCGGGGCTGAAGTAGCAATCGTGTGCTGGCCTGATCGGCCTACTGTGCTGGGCGTGAACGAACTCCTGCTGACCGACGACGAACGCGCCCACGCCGGCGCCCGGCTCGTCGCCCTGCTCGACAGCTACGAGCGCGGCCTGGCCGAGGCCGACATCCTGCCCGTGCCCGACCGCGCGCAGCTGGCCGGTCTGCTCGCCCCGATGCCGGACAAGGGCATCGGCCTGGACGCGCTCTTCGACCGCTGGGAGGACGTGGTCCTGCCCGGCTCGACGACGGTCGCGCACCCGCGGTTCCTCGCCTACGTCCTCGGCCCGCCCAACGGCGTGGCGCCCTACGCCGAGGCGCTGGCGGCGGCGATCAACCAGAACTGCAACTTCTGGCAGCTGTCCCCGGCGGCCAGCGTCGTCGAGCGGTCGGTGCTGGAATGGCTGGCCTCCGTCGTCGGCTTTCCCGCCGGCGCCAAGGGGATCCTGACCGGTGGCGGTTCTCTCGCGACGTTGCAGGCGCTCGCCACAGCGCTGCACGACCGCGTTCCGGACTTCCACGCTTCCGGCTTGCAGCGCGACCACGCGCCCTTGGTCGTCTACACGTCCGTCGAGGCGCACCGCAGCGTCGACAAGGCGGCGGCGATCCTCGGCGTCGGGCTGGACAACGTCCGGCACATCGCCACCGACGACCGGCACCGCATGGACGTCTCCGCGCTGCGCCGGGCTGTCGAACAGGACCGCCGGAACGGGCTGCGGCCGTGGTGCGTCGTCGCGACCTGCGGCACGGTCTCGACCGGCTCGGTGGACCCGCTCGACGCCATCGCGGACCTGTGTTCTGACGAGGACCTGTGGCTGCACGTCGACGGTGCCTACGGGGCGCTTTTCCTGCTGTCAGAGGGGATGCGCGAGTTGATGGGCGGATGTGCCCGTGCCGACTCGATCACGCTCGACCCGCACAAGTTGTTGTACGCGCCGTTGGAGGCCGGGTGTCTGTTGGTGCGTGACGGGGCCAAGTTGCGGGACGCTTACGCGTTCGACTCGTCGTACCTGACGGTGGCCGAGGACCCGTTGATGACCGACTACATGGACTACGGGCCTCAGCTGTCCCGTAGTTTCAAGGCTTTCAAGGTGTGGAGTGCGGTTCAGGCTTTCGGGGTTGAGGCGTTTCGTTCGGCCAATGAGCGCACTCTTGAGCTTGCCCAGCGGTTTGGGCGGGGGGTTCAGGAGGCGGAAGGGCTTCGGTTGTTGGCCCCTGTGGTGTTGACGGCTGTGTGTTTTTCGGTGGACGGGGTTGAGGATCACGCCTCGTTGCTTGAGGAGTTGGCGGCTGAGAACGTTGCCCTGCTCGGGCCGGTTGTGGTTGGTGGGGAGCGTGGGGTTCGGGCTTGCTTCACCAACCATCGGACCAGCGTTGGGGATGTTGATTTGATTTTGGAGCGGTTGCGTGGGCGGGTTGCGTTTCAGGCGCGGGGCTTCGCCCCGGACCCCGCCAACTGATCAAGGACCGGGCCGGTGCCGTCCGTGGGTTGATGGCACGCCTGTTGCGTTGGGCGGCTTGCTGTTGCGTGCGTTGGGCGCGATCCCGCCTGCCAGGCATGGAAAAAGCCAAGAGCAGCTCGGCTTCGGCTTCGCTGCTAGATCAGAGCTCTGATCGCCCGTTCGAAGCCCGTTACGTGTTGTGCTGCCAGCTCTGATGCCTTCTTCTCGTCTCCCTCCACGATCGCCGTCAGGAGGGGGACGTGTTCGTCCACGTGGCCCGCCATTCCGGACAGCCTCGGCAGGAACACGCACCAGATGCGGGTTGCCAGGTTGTCGTAGGAGATCAGGGTGTCCTCGAGGAACGGGTTGTGCACGCAGCGGTAGATGGCGCGGTGCACGCCCACGTCGTCGCGGAGCAGGGCGGTGTTGTCGCCTGGGCGCGGGGAGGTTTCGAGCTGGGCGCGGAGTTCGGTCAGGGCGGTGCGGTCTGCTGGGGTGGCGCGCTCTGCTGCTGCGGCTGCTGCCAGGGGTTCCAGGGTGCGGCGGACTTCGGAGATGTGGGAGAGGTCCGAGATGTTCACGTCTGTGGCGAACGTGCCGCGGCGCGGGTAGGCAACCACCAGGCGTTCCTGTTCCAGGCGCTTCAAGGCCTCGCGGATCGGGGTGCGGCCCACGCCCAGGTCTGTGCGCAGGCGGTCCTCGTTGATGGGCTCGCCCGGTTTGATCTCCAGCATGACGAGGCGGTCGCGCAGCAGCGCGTAGGCCTGTTCGGTCAGTGAGACGGGGGCGGGCTCGTCGTTGACCCGTGCGTTCATGTGTCCTACCGTACTGCACATACTGATATACCAGTAGTCGACTAGATGCTGGAGGCGTCGGCCCGATGAGCAGTCCGCCCGGAGCGCACTTGCCCGAGCATCCCGACTTCCTGTGGGACGACCCCGAGCCGAAGGCGTCTTACGACGTAGTCGTCGTCGGTGGTGGTGGGCATGGGCTTGCCACTGCCTACTACCTGGCGAAGGTGCACGGGATCACGAACGTCGCGGTGCTGGAGAAGGGGTGGCTCGCGGGCGGGAACATGGCTCGCAACACCACGATCATCCGGTCCAACTACCTGTGGGACGAGAGCTCGGGGATCTACGAGCACTCGTTGAAGTTGTGGGAAGGGCTGGAGGAGGACCTCGGGTATCCGATCCTGTTCGACCAGCGCGGAGTGCTGAACCTGGCGCACAACCTCCAGGACGTCCGGGACAGCGTTCGGCGGGTCAACGCCAACCGGCTCAACGGGATCGACGCCGAATGGGTGGATCCGGCCGGGGTCAGGGAGATCTGCCCGATCGTCAACACCTCGCCCGACGTGCGGTACCCGGTGCTGGGGGCGACCTACCAGCCCCGTGCGGGGATCGCCAAGCACGACTACGTGGCTTGGGGGTATGCGCGGGCCGCGCACGCGCTGGGGGTTGATCTCGTCCAGAACTGCGAGGTCACCGGGCTGGAGACGGTCGGCGGGCGGATTGCCGCCGTGCAGACGTCCCGCGGGCGGATCGCTGCCGGGAAGGTCGCGTTGTGCGCGGCTGGGCACAGTTCGGTGCTCGCCAAGATGGTCGGGCTGCGGTTGCCGCTTTCTTCGCATCCGTTGCAGGCCCTGGTGTCCGAGTTGCTGGAGCCCGTGCACCCGACTGTCGTGATGTCTAACGCGGTGCACGTGTACGTGTCCCAGGCGCACAAGGGCGAGCTGGTGATGGGCGCCGGGATCGACAGCTACAACGGGTACGGGCAGCGCGGGTCGTTCCACATCATCGAACAGCAGATGGCGGCAGCATTGGAGTTGTTCCCCGTGTTCGCGCGTGCGCACCTGTTGCGGACGTGGGCGGGCATCGTCGACGTCAGCCCGGACGCGTCGCCGATCGTGGGGCTCACGCCGGTCGGGGGGCTGTACCTCAACTGCGGGTGGGGGACCGGCGGGTTCAAGGCCACGCCCGGTGTCGGTGACTGCTTCGCGCACACCGTCGCGCACGACAAGCCGCACCCGTTCAACGAGCCGTTCACCCTCGAGCGCTTCACCACCGGCGCCCTCGTCGACGAGCACGGCGCCGCCGCCGTCGCGCACTAGGAGCGATCCGATGCAACTCATCCCGTGTCCGTGGTGCGGGCCGCGCGAGGAAGCCGAGTTCCACTACGGCGGACAGGCCCACGTCGCCTACCCCGAGGACCCGTCGGCGCTCACCGACGAGGAGTGGGCGCGGTACGTGTTCTTCCGCGAGAACCCGAGCGGGCCGTTCGCCGAGCGCTGGAGCCACAGCGCCGGGTGCCGGCGGTGGTTCAACGCCGTCCGCGACACCCGCACGCACGACCTGCTCGCCGTCTACCGGCCCGGTGAGCCGAAACCCGAGGTGACCGCATGACGTTCCGCAGGCCCAGCGGTGGCGCGATCGACCGGAACACGGTGCTGCGCTTCACCTTCAACGGCATCGAGTACACCGGACACCCCGGCGACACGCTCGCGTCGGCGTTGCTGGCGAACGGCGTGCACGAGATCGGCAGCAGCGTGAAGCTCGGACGGCCGCGCGGGATCGTGGCGGCGGGGTCCGAGGACCCGACCTCGCTGGTGCAGGTCGAGGCGCCGTTCTCCGAGCCGATGCTGCTCGCGACGACCGTCGAGCTCTACGACGGACTGGTGGCGCGCGGGCTCGCCGGACAGGGGAAGCTGTCCTCCGAGCCCGATCCTGCCCGGTACGACGCCAAGCACGAGCACTGCGACGTGCTGGTCGTGGGTGCCGGGCCCGCCGGGCTGGTGGCGGCGCTGACGGCGGCGCGCAGCGGGGCCCGCGTGGTGCTGGTGGACGAGCAGAACCAGGCCGGCGGCGCACTGCTCGGGGTCGACGAGTACCTCGACGAACGGCCGGCGGCCGAGTGGGTCGCCGACATCGTCGCGGAGCTGCGGTCGACGCCCGGTGTGCTGGTGCTGGAACGCACGACGGCGTTCGGCATGTACCAGGACGGGTTCGTGCTGGCCTTGCAGAAGCGCACCGACCACCTCGGGTTCGCGGCACCCGCTTCCCTTGCGCGCCAACGGGTGTGGCGGATCCGGACCAAGCAGACCGTGCTGGCCACCGGAGCCCACGAGCGGCCCGTGGTGTTCGCGGACAACGACCGGCCCGGGATCATGCTCGCGTCGTCGGCGCGCACGTTCCTGCACCGCTACGGGGTGGTGCCGGGATCGCGGGCCGTGGTGTTCACGACCAACGACAGCGCCTACTGCGCGGCGATCGACCTCGCCGAGTCCGGTGTGGACATCGCGCTGGTCGTCGACGCCCGCGCGGACGTGCCCGAGAAGCTGACGACGGAATGCGCGGCACGGGGGATCGAGGTGCGCGCGGGGCATGTGGTGACCGGTACCGACGGAACCGCACGGGTCACCGCGGCGCACGTCGGCGGCGAGCGGATCGCGTGCGACACGCTGCTCGTGTCCGGCGGCTGGAACCCGGTGGTCAGCCTCTTCAGCCAGGCCCGCGGCACGCTGCGCTACGACGCGGAGCTCGGTGCCTTCGTTCCGGGAGAACAACTTCCGTCCGTGCACGTCGCGGGATCGGCGACCGGTGAGCTGGACCTGAACGCCTGCGCGCGGCAGGGGCGTGACGCCGCCGCGGCCGCCGGGTTCGCGTCGGGCGGCCAGGTTCCGCTGCCCGTCTCCGACTCGCGGTGCACGGCGCGTTCCGGCCTGGTGCTGTGGCGCGTGCCCGGCGCCGACGACTCCGGTTTCGTCGACCTGCAACGGGATGCGACCGTCGCCGACGTGCTGCGGGCGACCGGTGCGGGGCTGCGGTCGCTGGAGCACGTCAAGCGGTACACGACCATCGGCACGGCCCACGACCAGGGCAAGACGTCCGGCATGATCGCGGCGGGCATCGTCGCGGAGGCGCTCGGCGTCGAGCTGGCCGAGCAGAGGCCCACGACGTTCCGGCCGCCGTACACGTCGGTGTCGTTCGCGGCACTGGCCGGACGCGACCGCGGCGAGCTGCACGACCCGGTCCGCGTCACGGCGATCCACCCGTGGCACGTCGCGCACGGGGCGTTGTTCGAGGACGTCGGCCAGTGGAAGCGGCCCTGGTACTACCCGAAGCCGGGCGAGGACCTGCACACCGCCGTGCTGCGGGAGTGCAGGGCCACACGCGAGGGCGTCGGCCTGATGGACGGCTCGACGCTCGGCAAGATCGACGTGCAGGGCCGCGACGCCGGGAAGTTCCTGGACATGCTCTACACCGGCATGATGAGCACGCTGAAGGTCGGCCGGATCCGCTACGGCGTCATGTGCGGCGTCGACGGGATGGTGATCGACGACGGCACGGTGATCCGCGTCGGCGAGGAGCGCTACCTCGTCACCACGACCACCGGCAACGCCGCCAAGATCCTCGACTGGATGGAGGAGTGGCTGCAGACGGAGTGGCCGCACCTCGACGTGCACTGCACGTCCGTCACCGAGCACTGGGCCACGATCCCGCTGGTGGGCCCGCGGTCGCGTGACGTGCTCAAGGCGGTCGCGCCGGGTCTCGACGTCTCCGCCGAGGCGTTCGAGTTCATGACGTGGCGCGACACCGAGGTCGCCGGGGTGCCCGCGCGGGTGTGCCGGATCAGCTTCTCCGGCGAGCTGGCCTACGAGATCAACGTGACCGCCTGGCACGGCATCGCCGTCTGGGAGGCGCTGATGGCGGCGGGGCAGGAGTACGGGATCACGCCGTACGGCACCGAGACCATGCACGTCCTGCGCGCCGAGAAGGGCTACCCGATCATCGGCCAGGAGACCGACGCCACGGTCACACCACAGGACCTGGGCATGTCGTGGGCGGTGTCGAAGAAGAAGCCCGACTTCATCGGCAAGCGCTCGTTCGCCCGCGCCGAGAACACCCGCGCGGACCGCAAGCAGCTCGTCGGCCTGCTGCCCGCCGACCCGTCGGTGCTGCTGCCGGAGGGCTCGCAGATCGTCGAGACCGACCGGCTGCCCGAGCCGCCGGTCCGGATGCTCGGCCACGTCACGTCGAGCTACCCGAGCGCGGCGCTCGGCCGCACGTTCGCGCTGGCCCTGGTGCGATCCGGTCACACGCGGATCGGCGACACGCTCTACGTGCCCGTCGACGACTCGCTCGTGCCGGTCACCGTCACCGAATCCGTTCTGTACGACAAGGAAGGTGCCCGCCGTGACGGCTGACCCCGTGAGCCCGCTGGCCGCCTGGACCGACCGGCTGGCCGCCCTCGCGCCCGCGGTGTCGGTGCGGGAGCTGCCGTTCCGCTCCCAGCTCACCGTCCGGGCGTCCGATCCGGACGTGATCAGGGCGATGGGCGACGCGCTGGGTGTCGCGTTCCCGGTCGTCGCCTGCACCTTCACCTCCGGGACCGGGCGGTTCGGCGACACGGAGGTGCTCTGGCTCGGACCGGACGAGTTCCTGGTCGTGGCGCCGCCCGGCCTGCAGGGGGAGATCGAGGAGGTGTCGCGTGGCGCGCTCGGCTCCGCGCGAGGGTCCGTTGTGGACACTTCGGCTCAGCGCACGACGGCGGTCCTGGAAGGGCCGCACGCACGGGACGTGCTGGCTCACGGATGTTCCGTGGACCTGCACCCGTCTTCGGCTCCCGCCGGCACTTGCGTGCAGACACTCCTCGCCAGGACCGGGGTCGTCCTGCAGGTGAACGGCGGCGACCGGTTCACCGTGCTGGTGCGGTCGTCGTTCGCCGGGTACTTCGCGGCCTGGGTCGCCGACGCGTGCACCGAGTACCTGGCGGTGCCGTGACTCCGGGTGCCGGGGAGCCTCTGCTCCCCGGCACCCGGCCGGGTCCTGGTCAGATGCGGCCGAAGAACAGGCTGCCCGGCGCGTCGGGGTCGTTGGACAGGAAGTGCTCGCGCACCGCCCGGATGAACTCGCCGCGGGAGATCGCCCCGTCCCCGTCGGTGTCCAGCCTGGTGAACGAGTCCATCGCGTCCGGCGCCTCGGAACGCCAGACCTCGCGCAGGAACACGGCGAACTCGTCCCTGCTGATCTCGTTGTCGCCGTCGGAGTCGATCACGTCGAAGATCGCGTGAGCGCTGCCCTCGGCGACGTTGAGCCGGCTGGTGTCGATGACCGCCAGCCGGTTGGCGGTGACGTACTGGGCCTTGGTGAGCCGGTCGCTCTCCACGCCCGAGTGGCGCAGCAGCTCCAGCCAGGTGATCTGGCAGAACGTCAGCAGCGCGCGGGCCCGCCGGTCGTTCCGGTCGAGCCGGTAGGCCTGGAGGTAGCGGTGGGCGAGCGCCTCGTAGTCCTGCCAGTCCAGGTAGCCGTCGTGGTCGGAGTCCAGACCGTCGAACGCCCGCTCCAGCTTGACGGTGATCAGGTCCTGCGTCGTGGTGGTCATCACTGGCCTTCCTGCGGCGATGTCGAACCGACCTCGCCAGCATGACCACGGCCCGGCCGGACGGGCCACCGCCGTCACGCGACCCGGTGGCATTTGAGCCCAAACCGGTGTTCGGCGGGACCCGCGGGCCTGCTCCGGGTAGCGGGAAATTGCGGAACGTCACCGTTTCGAGTAGCCGTTCCGGGGCAGAATGACCCCAACTCGATCGGGAGGTGGCGTTGTCCGGGTTCGTCGCGGGGATGGACCGCCACCAGGTCACCGTCTACCTCGGCGCCCTCGCCACCGGGGCGGTGGCGGGCCTGGCGGCGCCGTCGGCGGTGTCGTGGCTGGAACACGCGATCAACCCGGTGCTCGCCGTCCTGCTCTACGTGACGTTCCTCCAGGTCCCGGTGGCCGAGCTGGGCCGGTCGCCGCGGGCGGGCCGGTTCCTCGCGGCCGCGCTGGTGGTGAACTTCGCCGTCGTGCCGCTGGTGGTGGCGGCGATGCTCGCGTTCCTGCCCGCCGACCAGGCCGTGCGGCTGGGCGTCCTGCTGGTGCTGCTCGCGCCGTGCGTCGACTACGTGATCGTCTTCAGCGGACTGGCCGGCGGCGACAACCGGCGCCTGCTCGCCGCCACGCCGGTGCTCCTGGTCGCGCAGATGGTCCTGCTGCCCGTATACCTGCTGGTGTTCGGCGGCGCCGCCGTGGTCGAGCCCGGCCCGTTCGCCGAGGCGTTCGTGGTGCTGATCGCGATCCCGCTGGCGCTGGCGTGGCTCACGCAGCGGTCGGGCAGGGTCGTCGGCGCCATGAGCACGACGATGGTGCCGCTGATGGCCGTGACGCTGTTCGCCGTCGTGGCCTCGCAGGTGCCGAAGCTGACCGACCTGACCCAGGTCGCGCGCGTCGTGCCGTTCTACGTGGCGTTCCTGGTGGTCATGGCGTTCCTCGGGCTCGCGGTCGCGCGGCTGTTCCGCCTGGACGTGCCCGGGAGCCGCGCGATCGTGTTCACCGGCGCCACCCGCAACTCACTCGTCGTGCTGCCGCTCGCGCTGGCGCTGCCCGGGGACGTCGCCGGGGTGGTCGTCGTGACGCAGACGCTCGTCGAGGTGGTGGGCATGGTCGTGTATGTCCGGGCCGTGCCGCGGCTCGTGCCTACCGCGTGCTGACGACCAGGTACCGCTCGTCGTCGATCGGCCTGCCCCACAACGCCTCGTCGTCGAGCCGGGTGACCACGGCCTCGGACCGCACGCGCAGCACCAGGTCCCGCGTCTCGGCCGAGGTGAGACCGGAGCCGGTCGACCAGCGGCCCTCGACGAGCACCAGCACGCCGTCCGGCCGCAGCAGCCGCGCCCACCTCTCGACCGCCGCCGCCGGATCGGGCAGCGCCCACAGCACGTGCCGGGCCAGGACGACGTCGAACGACGCCTCGGCGTGCGGCGGGTGGGCCGCGTCACCGGTCGTGAGCTCGACCCGCACCCCGGCGGAGGCCGCCTTGGCCGTCGCGGCCTCGACCATCCGCGCGGAGAAGTCCAGGCCGTGCACCTCGTGCCCGGCCTCGGCCAGCAGGACGGCGAGGCTGCCGGTCCCGCACCCGAGATCGGCGACCACCGCGCGCTGACGCGGCAGCAACGGCAGCAGCAGCGCCGCCCACGCGTCCCGCACGCGCCGGTCCCGCAGCCCGTGGTCGGGCTCGTCGTCGAACGCGGCCGCCTGCGCGTCCCAGAACGAGGCCGTCACGCCGTCCTCCTCAGCCACCACAACCCCAGCACCGGCAGGACCAGCGGGATGAACCCGTACCCGATCCCGAAGAACGACCACACCGTCGCGTCCGGGAACGCCTCCGGCACGACCAGGCTCACCAGCCCGACCGTCACCACGCCGACGAGCTCGACCGCGACGGCGACGAGCGCCACCCGCCGCGCGTTGAGCGCGAGGGTGACCGTCGCCACCACGTACACGACGGCCGCGAACGCCGACAGCAGGTAGGCGACCGGTGCCTGGTCGAACCGCGACAGCAGCTGCACGGCCGAGCGGGAGGTGGCCGCCAGGGCGAAGATCCCGTAGACGGTGATCAGCATCCGGCCCGGCCCCTGCCGGATCGACGCGTCAGGCATGAGCTGCCCAGATCTGGCCGAGGCGCAGCACCATCACCGGGATGCTCAAGCACCCGACCGCCAGCACGCCGCCGCTCCACCGGCTGCGCTCGCCCGCCGCCCACACCACGGCGACCGGGACGATCACGGCCGCGCCGACCAGGTAGCCGGCGAACGACAGCCGGTCGATCTCCCGGGACGTGATCTGCCCGAGCCCGATGAACGCCTGCACGAACAGGCCGGTCTCGAGCACCGCCAGCAGGGCCAGCAGGCCGCGCTTGGCCGTCGTGAACGGCAGCAGCGGCTGGTTCAGCACGACCAGCACCACCGACCAGACAGCGCCGGCCAGCGCCAGGACGGTCAGGACCGTCGGCAACACGTCGATCATCAGGCTCGTTTCCCGGGGGAGCGGTCTACGTCGCTGATGGTGTCACACCGCCGTTCGCGGGCACCTCGTCCAGGTACGCCTGCGCCTGCAACGTGAACAGCTCCGCGTACCCGGCGCCGGCCGCCATCAGCTCCTCGTGCGTGCCGTACTCGGCGACCTTCCCGTGCTCCAGCAACAGGATCCGCTCCGCCTGCCGCACCGTGGAGAACCGGTGCGAGATGTACAGCGTCGTGCGGCCCTCCGACAGCTCCCGCAGCCGCGCGAACAGGTCGTGCTCGGCCTGCGCGTCGAGCGCCGACGTCGGTTCGTCGAGCACCAGGATCGGTGCCTCCCGCTGGAACGCCCTGGCCAGCGCGATCTTCTGCCACTCGCCGCCGGACAGGCTCACGCCCTGGTCGAACCAGCGGCCCAGCGGGCTGTCGTAGCCGCGCGGCAGGCGCTCGATCCGCTCGTCCGCTCCGGCGCGGCGGGCCGAAGCCTCGATGTGCGGCCGGTCCTCCAGCCGGGCGAGGTCGCCGAGGCCGATGTTCTCCGCCGCCGTGCCCTGGTAGGTCACGTAGTCCTGGAACATCGCGCTGATCCGCGTGCGCAGCTCGGCCGGGTCGTACTCGCGGATGTCCACGCCGTCGAGCAGGATGCGGCCGCCGGTCGGGTCGTAGAGCCGGCACAGCAGCTTGAACAACGTCGACTTGCCCGCGCCGTTGCGGCCCACGACCGCGACCGTCTCGCCGGGACGGATCTCGAAGCTGACGGCGTCCAGCGCGGGTTCCTCGGCGCCGGGGTAGCTGAAGGTCACCGACTCGAACTCGATGTGGCCCTCCACTGTGGACGGCATCGGGCGCGGCGCGGCCGGCGCGGTGATCTCCGGCTTGGTGTCGAGGAAGCGGTAGAGCGTGTCGAGGTAGAGGTTGTTCTCGTACATGCCCGAGAACGCGGTGAACAAGCCGGACACCGAGGCCTGCACGGAGGCCGCCGCGGCCGTGTACAGCGCCAGGTCGCCCAGCGTGAGCCGGCCGCCGACCGCCTCCAGGGCGATGTACAGCGTGATCGCCGACCCCGCGAACGTGCTCAGCAGCCCCCAGGACGTCGAGCTGATGTTCCGGTTGACCGTCAGCTTCCGCTGCCGCTCGTAGGAGACGGTGCCGAGCCGGCGGAACCGGTCGACGAAGTACGGGCCGAGCCCGAACAGCTTCGTCTCCTTGGCGTAGGTGTCGGTGGTGACCAGCGAGGACAGGTAGTCCATCCGGCGCTTGATCGGCGACATCACGAACGTCAGCCAGAACGCGCGCGAGCCGTACTTCGACTGCGAGATGAACGCCGGGACCGGGGCCACCAGCGCGACCAGGGCCAGCAGCGGGCTGATCGAGACGAGCAGCGCGATCATGCTGGTGAACGTGATCAGCGTCCGCACCAGTCCCAGCGCGGAGTTCATCATCGACAACGGCCGCGTCGGCGCCTCCTGGGCGGCCTGGCGCAACATGTCGTACGACGCGGAGCCCTCGAAGTAGGCGAGGTGCAGGTCGCTGGCGTGCGCCATCACCTGGTGGCGGATGGTCAGCGTCATGCGTTCCTGCAGCAGCGACTGCGCGATCGACGTCAGCGCGCTGCTGACCGCCGTCCCGGCGAGCACGCCGAACTGGAGCAGCGCGACCTTCGCGATGTCGCCGGTGGTGCCGGTGTGCTGGATCGCCGCGACGACGGAGTCCAGCAGCAGCTTCGCGATGTAGGCGGTCACGGTCGGCAGGAGGCCCGACAGGATCGTGATCAGCGCCAGCAGGACGGTCAGGACCGGGCTGGCCCGCCACGTCAGCTTCGCGACCTTGGGCAGGCCGCGGACGGTGCCCACCACGGACGTCCGCAGGCGCTTCAGCCGGGAGCGCAGGTCCTTCGGCCCGTCGTCCTGCTTCGGTTCGGGGATGTCGACCGGGCCGGTGAGCCCGCTGTCCGGCACCGTCGTGGCCTGTCGCCGGCGGCCGCGCCTGCCCAGCGCGAACTCGAGACCGCCTCCGCCGCCCGGGATCATCCAGCCTCCACGGCGCCGTGCAGGAAGAAGTCGACCACCTGGCGCGTGGTGGGCGCGTCGTCCGAGGCCATCCGGCGGCCGCCGAACAACAGGGTCAGGAACAGGGTGGCGAGCTGCTCCGCGGGCAGCCGCAGCCGGTCCGCGTCCGGCGCGAACAGCTCGACCACCGCCTCGCGGATGGCGGCCATCGACTCGCGCCGCCCGCCTTTGCCGGTGCGTCCATCGCCGCGGTGCTCGCCGCGGTGCTTGAGGCGGCCGGACGCGCGCAGCGCGCCCATCAGGGCGCCCATCCGTTCGAGGTGCGCGCCGAGCGTCTCGGCCGCCTCGACGAGCCGGTCCTCCAGGGGCAGGTCGGCGGGGATCTCGGCGATCGCGTCGAGCACGTGGTCGGGTTTCAGCGCCTCGGCCGTGCAGGCGTCGAGCAGCTCGTCCTTGTCCTTGAACGCGCGGAAGACGGTGCCCTCGCCGATGCCGGCGGCGCGGGCGATCTGGCTGCTGGTCACGTTGGCGCCGTGCTCGACCAGGAGCGGCAGCACGGCGTGGACGATCATGGCGCGCCGGTCCTCGGCGCTCATGCCCGGTGCTCTTCGCCGGGTCTCTGAAGTCGGTGTCATGCGCCCATGATGCGGAGTGAGTGCTCACTCCGTCAAGTGAGCGCTCACTCCGCGATGGTGGCGGTCGTCGCTCAGCGCAGGGCGGCGAAGGTCGCGCCGAGCCCCTTCAAAGCGGTCATGACCTGGGCGTCGTCGGCGTCGTCCGACGCCCACCACACGTGTCCGTCGGGGCGTACGACCACGACCGCGGCGGTGGTCCAGGGCTGGTCGCCGGCGACCACGTCGAAGCCGGTCGCCGCCGCGAGGGACGTCACGTCGCCGCCCAGCGCGCCGGTCCGGTCGAGCAGGACCGGCCGCCCGCGTTCCAGCAGCTCGAACAGCCCGGGAACCCTCGTGCCGGTCAGGGGGTGGCCGGTCGGCGGGTACGCCACGTCCAGCGCGGACAGCTTGCGGGCCAGCGCCAGCGAGAGCTCGGGCACCGACACGACCAGGCCGCTCAGCAACGACCGCAGCGCGGCGCCGTCCGGGGTCGTCGCGGTGATCAACGCCGACTGCGCGAGCGTGTGCTCCGCGAGCTGCTCGCCGATCGGGTGGCGCTCGTCGTGGTAGCCGTCGAGCAGCGCCGGGTCCGCCTCGCCGCGTGCCACGGCGGCGAGCCGCCAGCCGAGGTTCATCGCGTCCTGCACGCCGACGTTGAGGCCGACGCCTCCCGCGGGCAGGTGCATGTGGGCCGCGTCGCCCGCGACCAGGACGCGGCCGGCGCGGTAGGTCCGCGCGACCCGCGTGGCGTTGCCGAACCGGGACAGCCAGCCCGGGTCGTGCATGCCGAAGTCGGTGCCCACCACCCGGATCGCGGTCTCCCGCAAGGCGTCGAGCGTGAACGGGTCGGGCGCGCCGTTGTGGTGGGCGTCCACGCCCGCGATGCGGTGCCGGCCACCGCGCACCGGCACGCTGATGAGCGCGCCGTGCTCGTTGTGGGCGCTGACCACGGCGGGGTCCGTGAGGCGCACCTCGCCGACGTAGCCGTAGGACGTGGTGTCCGTTCCGGGGAACTCGATGCCCGCCGCCTTGCGGACCGTGCTGCCCGCCCCGTCGGCTCCGACGACGTAGCTCGCGGTGCGCGTGTACTCGCCGTCCGGGCCGGTGACGTGCAACGTCACGCCGTCGTCGTCCTGCTCCAAGCCCGTCACCGCGTGGCCGCGCAGGACACGTGCTCCCGCCGCGAGCGCGTGTTCCTCCAGCAGTTGCTCGGTGCGGACCTGGGGGAGGGCGAGCATGAACGGGTACGGCGTGTCGAGCACGCTCAAGTCGAGGCGGCTCTCGAGCATGCCGAAGTGCCAGCTCGGCACCGGGACGCCCTCGTCGAGGAACCGCCGGGCCAGGCCGCGCATCGCCAGGACCTCGACCGTGCGCGGGTGCACGCCCAGGGCCTTCGAGTGCGGGCTGCGCTCGGTCGCGCGCTCCAGCACCACGACCGCGGCACCGCCGAGCGCCAGCTCCGCCGCGGTCCACAGCCCGACGGGCCCGGCGCCGACGACGACCACCGGCGACCCGGTTGGTTGGGGTAGGTCACTATTCATAGTAATGAGCCTACAATGAATATGGACGGGTACGATCCGGCCATGGGTGCGCGCGGCTACCGGTCTGCGGTGAGGGCCAGACATGCCGAGGACACGCGGCGGTCGATCCTCGAGGCCGCGGCGCGGTTGTTCGCCGAGCAGGGCTACGCCAGGACGAGCGTCGCCGCCGTCGCGGCCGCCGCCGGGGTCGCCGTGAACACCGTCTACACGAGCGTCGGCAACAAGCCCGCGCTGGTCATGGCGATGTCCGAGGACGGCGCCGCCGACGCCGTCGCGGTCGAGGCGGAGCGCAGGATCGGCGAGTGCGACGACCCGCGCGAGATCCTGCGGATCGTGGCCGACGGCACCGGGCGGGTGCGGCGCCACCGGTGGGAGACGCTGGAGATCCTGCTGGACAACAGGAACGCCGACCCGGACGTGGCCGCGGCCGCCGACCTGGCGACCCGCGCCGTGCGGGACAGGCTCGAGGTCGTGGCCGCGCGGCTGGTCGCCGTCGGCGGCCTGCGGGACGGTCTCGCCGGCCGGCAGGTCGAGCAGGTGCTGTGGTTCTACTTCGGGTTCGAGGCGTGGCGGACCGTGCGCGGCTTCGGCTGGAGCTGGCAGGACTCGGCGGACTGGCTCGCCGAGCAGGCCACCCGTGCGCTGCTGCCCGCCGAGGGGTGAGGCGGGCCGGGACCGGCTGCTCCTTTGTGGACGGATCGGTCTCATTTGGGAGGAAATCTCAATACGTCGTGAGCGTGTTCAGTCCGCTACGCTGGCGTTGAAGTCGTTGCGGTGCAATGGATCCGTTTGCTGACGGAGGAATCTGTGCGAGCACGCAAGAGTGTGACGGCGACTGCCGCCGGTCTGGCGTTGGCGGTGGGTGCCGCTCCCGCGGCCGCCGCCACGTGGACGTTGGAAGACCTGGAGCAGAGGATCTGCGTGGACCCCGAGTACGGCCACGCCGGGGCCTACTTCCTCGGGTCGGTGTCCGGCAGCTGGTCGAGGACGATCACGACCGGCCTGAGCGACCTGCCGCCGGGCTCGGTCTTCAAGGGCTCGTCCGTCCTGCCGCCCAGCTCCCACGAGAACCCGCCGGGAGCGAAGATGGTCAACGTCTTCGCGGGCGTGGCGATCGGACCCGCTCCGGCGGGGGAGTACGTCGCTCGGCTCTGGGCGACCGACGGCAGCAGCACCCAGTCGCAGCCGGTGCGCATCGTCTTCGACGAGGCGTGCTGACCGGCTGCCCGTCCTCTGTGGACAGCGGCGTCACGGCCCTGCTTCGTCGCGACGCCGGCGGATGACCGCGTTGCGGACGGCGAGCGTCAGGGCCAGTGCCAGGCCGCCGATGCCGATCCCGCTCAGCGCCACCACGATCGGCGGCCAGTCGAGACCCGGTGGCGGGGTGACGCTCGTGGTGAGCTCCCGCGGGGGAGCGGGCTGGAAACCGGGCGACTCGGCGGGCAGGACGGCGGTGAGCGCGGCGACCGGGTTGACCATGCCGAAGCCGGTCTTGTTGTCCTTGCCCGTGGTGTTGCCGGGGTGCAGGGCGGTGGCCTTCAGCCGGTTCATCACCTGACGGGCCTTGAGCTCCGGGAACCGCTGGCGCACCAGGGCGGTGATGCCGGCGACGTACGGGGACGCGAAGCTCGTGCCCTGGATGGGCTGCACGCCGTCCGCCTTGACGTTCGCGTTGGTCAGCCCGGAACCCTTGGGGTCGACGGAGATGATCTCCTCGCCCGGTCCCGCGACGCTCACCCACGGACCCCAGACGCTGAAGCCCGACACCGCGCCGGACCGGGACATCGAGGCCACCGACAGCACGTCGTCGGCGAACCACGCCGGTGACGAGACGGACTTGACGACGGCCGGGTCCAGGTTGTCGTTCTGGCTGGGGCAGCCGCCGCCCTTGCCGTCGAGGTTGCCGGCCGCCGTCACGACGACGACGTCCTTGACGTCGACCGCGTACCGGATCGCGGCCTGGAGGGTCCGGTCGTCCGCGCTGAAGTCCTTGGGAGGGTTGCAGTTCGTCAGCGAGATGTTGACGACGCCCGCTCCCTGGTTGGCGGCGCGGACGATGGCCTGGGCCAGCGTGGCGACCTTGCCGGCGGAGGTGCGCTTCTCCCTGGTGGCGTCGCCCTTGAACTCGAAGCGGTCGCTGGTCTGGCGGATCGCGAGGATCGTCGCCTCCGGTGCGGCGCCGACGAAGTCGCCCTCGGTCTTGGCCGCCGCGGCGACGCCCGCCACCTCGGTGCCGTGACCGTCGCAGTCGTCCGTGCCGTT